>DATGUI010000074.1:0-17451 GCA_035301405.1 Burkholderiaceae bacterium | reverse complement strand
ACCGCGAGACGCGCGAACTGCTGTCCAGCACCTTCGAGGCCGTCAATGGTCATTTTGCCGATCTGTTTCCGCGCCTGTTTGGCGGGGGCCGGGCCGCACTGATCATGACGGGAGAGGAAATCCTGGATGCGGGCGTGCAGGTCATGGCACAACCGCCAGGCAAGCGCAACACAACCATTCAGTTGCTGTCAGGCGGAGAAAAGGCCCTGACGGCCATTGCGCTGGTCTTTTCCCTGTTCCAGTTGAATCCGGCCCCCTTCTGTCTGCTGGACGAGGTCGATGCGCCGCTGGATGACGCCAACACCAGCCGCTATGCAGAACTCGTCGCGTCCATGAGTGAACAGACACAGTTTGTCTTTGTTTCTCATAATAAAATAGCCATGCAGATGGCGACACAGCTAATTGGGGTTACCATGCAGGAGCAGGGCGTGTCACGCATCGTGTCTGTTGACATGGATGCGGCAATGAAAATGGCCGACTCGCTTGAGTCTGACTAGTTTTGGGTGAATACAGGATCGTTTATGAGCGATTTGCAAATCGGCTTAATCCTTCTTGGTATCGTGCTGATCATGGGGGTACTGGTGTTCAACTGGTGGCAAGATCGCCGAATCCGGCGCCAGATTGCCGAACAGTTTCCCGAGCACCAGCACGATCCCCTCATGGGGGACAGCGCCCAGGGCAGCCGGCTCGAGCCCGCGCTGACAGGAGCAGGTGCAGACGTGGCACCACAAGATGCGGGCACCGTCCCGGCTTCCGATGACGACATCCCCGACGTGGATGCCGTCATTGAAGTCGTGATTGACGTCGGCTTTGGTACTGCCATGCCGGCCGAGCAGCTCCGGCAGTCGCTGTCTGGCCTGGGCGCTTTGGATATCCGCGCCATCCGCCTGATCGCTCTCACTGACGACGGCGCACAACACGCCCAGCCTCGTCCCGGACAAAGCTATCGTTCCGTGCTTCTGGTGGCCTTGCTGGCCAACCGGTCGGGCCCGCTGACAGCCATTGACTGGTCCCGGCTCTGGTCCTTTGCCCAGACGCTGGCGGATGATACCGACGGCACTGTTGAAGGCCCCGACCTTGAAACCGTCGAGACCCGCGCGCAAGAGCTTGATGCGCTGTGTGCCGGGCTGGATGCGCAGGTTGGTATTGTCTTGCAACTGGGGCAGCCGCGGCAGGCCAGTGACGTATCCGCCACCCTGACGCAGGCAGGCTTTCTTGAGCGTCAGGGTCAGTGGCACTGGCCAGATCAGCAGGGCCAGTCATGCTTTATGGTGCTGACCGACGCCGGTGCGCCAGGGCAGGGCCAGGAATCCGGGCAGGCCCGACTGGATTTTGTTCTTGATCTGCCCCACACACCCAGCTCGCCCCACGCCTTCAGTCGCATGGCAGAAGTCGCACGCCACCTGGCAGGCCAACTGGATGCCGAACTGCTTGATGATTCCGGCCAGCCGCTGCCCGACCACGCGGATGCGGCCATCGATGCCCAGCTCTTCGAGCTCTACGAAGCCCTTGAGGCCGCCGGCTTTGCTGCAGGTGAACGCCGCACCGTACGCGTCTTTTCATGATCCCGTCCGCGTCCGCCGCCACGCGCGTCGAAGAACTTCGCCGCGTCATCCATGCCCATAACCACGCCTATTACGCGCTGGATGCGCCCACCATATCCGATGCGCAGTACGACAAGCTGCTGCGCGAGTTGCAGGCGCTGGAACAGGAAAATCCCGACCTGATTGTGCCCGATTCGCCCACCCAGCGCGTCGGATCCCAGCCGCTGGAGGCCTTCACGCCTGCCCGGCACGCCGTACCCATGCTGTCGCTTGGCAATGCCTTTGAGCAAGCCGAGGTGACGGCCTTTGACCAGCGCACGCACGACACGTTGAGTGCAGCCGGCCTGATTGGCCCGGATGAAGCTGTCACGTACCAGGCTGAATACAAGTTTGATGGCCTGGCCGTGAATATCCGCTACGAACAGGGCCGCCTGGTGCAGGCAGCAACGCGTGGCGACGGCCTCACCGGCGAAGACATCACCCAGAACGTGCGCACCATCCGGTCCGTTCCCCTGCGCCTGCAGGATCAGACCCCCGATGTGCTTGAGGTGCGTGGCGAGGTTTTCATGCGGCGGGCTGATTTTGAAGCGCTCAACCATTCCCGTCAGCAAGCGGGCGAGCCCGCCTTTGTCAATCCTCGCAATGCCGCGGCCGGCAGTCTGCGGCAACTGGATCCCCGCATTACCGCCCGGCGGCCATTGCGATTTGTTGCCTACGGCTGGGGCGAATGCATGGGCGGCCCGGACCTTTCCGAACATGCCGCCATGCTCGACTGGCTTGCCCGCCTGGGCCTGCCCGTCAGTGCCGAACGCGAACTCGTGGCTGGCGTGGACGGGCTCATCGACTTTTACGAGCGCACCGGCGCACGACGGGCCGACCTGGACTACGAAATCGATGGCGTGGTCTACAAGGTCAATAGCCTGGCAGCCCAGGAGGTGCTGGGCTTTGTCGCCCGTGCCCCGCGCTTTGCACTGGCACACAAATACCCCGCCCAGGAAGAGACCACGCGCTTGCTGGGCATAGACGTCCAGGTAGGCAGAACGGGCGCCATCACACCTGTGGCCCGCCTGCAGCCGGTGTTTGTGGGTGGGGTTACCGTGACCAACGCCACCTTGCACAACGAGGACGAGATCCGGCGCAAGGATGTTCGCATTGGCGACATGGTGGTGGTGCGGCGCGCTGGCGATGTCATTCCCGAGATCGTGGCCCCCATTCTGGCGCAACGCCCCGACCATGCCCCCCAATTCGAGATGCCCACCGCGTGTCCGGTTTGCGGTTCCGCCATTGAACGCCCCGAGGATGAAGCCGTAGCGCGTTGCACCGGCGGTCTGTACTGCCAGGCGCAACGCAAGCAGATGCTGCAGCACGCTGTCAGTCGCAAGGCGCTGGACATTGATGGCCTGGGCGAAAAGCTGATCGAGCAATTGGTCAATCGTGGTCGGGTGCGCTCACTGGCGGACATCTTCACCCTGACGGAAACCGAGCTGGCCGGCTACGAGCGCATGGGTTCCCGGTCGGCCGCCAATGTGGTGGCCGCCATTGAGCGGGCCCGTCAGCCCGAACTCGCGCGTTTTCTGTATGCCTTGGGCATTCGCCATGTCGGCGAAACCACGGCCCGGAATGTGGCCCGGCACTTTGGTACCTTTGAGGCCATTCGCCAGGCCACCGAAGAAGCCCTGCTGGCGGTGCAAGACGTCGGACCCGCCGTGTCCGAGGCCATGGTCAACTTCTTTTCTGAAGTCCACAACCAGGAAGTGCTGGATGCTTTGCTTGAGGCCGGGCTGCAGGTACAGGACGATGACACCGGGCAACAGCCATCAGACGATCTGCCCCTGCGCGACAAGGCCATTGTGCTGACCGGCACCTTGCCGGAATGGACCCGTGACGAAGCCAGCCGGCACATTGTGGCGGCTGGTGGCCGGGTGACCGGCTCGGTATCACGCAAGACAGCCTATGTGGTGGCGGGCACCGAAGCCGGCAGCAAGCTGGACCGCGCCCGCGAGCTGGGCGTCCCCGTCATTGACGAGGCTGCCTTGCGGGCGCTGCTGGGTCACTGATCGACGGTAGCGCTGTCGGTCAGGTCTTGCTGGAATTCGGCCAGTGATTTCTGGCGCAGCTGTTCTTCGATTTGTGGTTTGAGCTCTTCCAGTGTGGGGACTTCGGGCTTGCGGCTGTCTTCGACTTCAATGATGTGCCAGCCAAACTGTGACTGAACGGGCTGGTCGGTCATGCCGCCCTTGTCCAGCTGTTTGACGGCTTCGGCGAACTCGGGCACGTAGTTGCTTGGCGGTGCCCAGCCCAGGTCGCCCCCGCGATTGCCGCTGCCGGTATCAATGGATTCCTTTTCAGCAGCTTCCTTGAAGCTGATCTTGTCCGCCTTGATGTCGGCAATCAGGGCCTTGGCCTCGTCTTCTTCCTTCACGAGGATGTGGCGGGCCTTGTATTCCTTTTCGTCGGGCTGCTGTGCCTTGAGCTTGTCGTACTCGGCCTTGATGTCTTCATCAGAGATGGGGTGGCTTTCCAGGTGGTCGGCCATCAGGGCGCGAACCAGTATGCCCTGGCGGGCCAGTTCAATTTCCTGCTGGACGGCTTCTTTCTTGTCAATGCCGGCTTTCTCGGCTGCCTGGACGGCAATGGTGCGGTGAATGAGTTCGTTCTTGACCTGTTCGCGCAGTTCTTCATTGTCGGTGGCGCCCTGGTTGACCAGCAGGTCCACGAAGTTGTCCAGGCTTTGTTGTGAAATCTCTTGTCCATTGACGGTGGCTACCGGCTCGGCAGCAACGGGTGCAATGAACAGGCAAGTTGCAGCAATGATGGCGAATCGTTTCATGGAAGTCCTTTTCAGGGTTTGAGCCTGGTCTCGATGGCCAGGGCATGGACGGGGTGAGGAATCAGGTCACTCAGACGATCGTAGACCAGGCGATGGCGGGCGACCGGCGAGAGGCCCTGAAACTGCGAACTGGAAATGATAACGCGAAAGTGGTTGGCGCCGTCGGTGGAACCTGCGTGTCCGACATGCTGGTGGGACTCGTCGATGACCTCAAGATGGGAGGGTTGCAGGGCTTCCAGGCGGCTGGAGATGAGCTCACGCCGTTGCTGTGAAAGCGGGGCGGGCGGTTCGGCAGATGATGACAAGGGTCTAGTCCTTTTTGAGGGGCGGATTCTGGCCCGCGGTGTCAGCGTCGGTGATGTGTCGGCTCAGCCACAGGGATTGTGCAATGACAAAGGCAATGAGCAGGATCATCAGGCCGAACACCTTGAAATTGACCCACTGGGATTCGGTATAGTGCCCGGAGAATGCCACATACAGGTTGAGCGCCCCGGCGACGGCGAAAAAACCGGCCCAGCTGGTATTGAGGCGATCCCAGACGGGCTGTGCCAAGGTGATCTGGCCGCCCATCAGGGACTTCATGAGGTTGCGTGAGAACAGCCAGCGCGCACCCAGAAGGATGCCGCCAAACAGCCAGTACAGCACCGTGGGCTTCCACTTGATGAAGGCATCGTTCTGAAAGTACAGGGTGGCACCGCCAAAGACAACAATGACGGTGAGATTGATCCAGTGCGTGGCTTCGATCTTTCTGCCGCGTAGTTTCAGCCAGGCGAACTGTACCACGGCCGCGCCGATGGCGGTGGCAGTGGCAATGAAGATATCGTCCGTGAACTTGAATGCCGCAAAAAACAGAATAAGCGGAAACAGATCAAACAGGAACTTTTTCATGAGTCTGGGCCAGCCTCGGCGGGCGTGAATTCGAGTGCAGCCGAATTGATGCAGTAGCGCAGCCCGGTGGGCGGTGGGCCATCGGGAAATACATGGCCGAGGTGAGAATCGCAGATGTTGCAAAGTACCTCGGTGCGAACCATGCCCCGGCTGGTGTCGGGCTCTTCGCGAACGTGATCGGGGTTGAGCGCCACAAAATAGCTGGGCCAGCCGCAGCCGGCATCAAACTTGGTGTCGGATGCAAACAGGGGGGTTTGACAGCCTGCGCAATGGTAGATGCCTGGGTCTGTGGTGTCCCAGTACTGGCCGGTAAAGGGCTGCTCGGTACCCTTTTGTCGCATGATCTGATATTGCTCTGGATTGAGCAAGGTTTGCCACTCGGCTTCCGAGCGGTTGAGCTTTTTGGTCATGGTGGTCACCAATGGGGTGAATAGAAAACATTCCAGCCTCAATAGTAGATCACATCACGGGTGAGTGTCACGACGGGCCGCCTTGGTTACAATCGCATGAAACAATCAACAGTCGGCTATCATGATGGCGAATTTATTTTCTGTTTCTGGAGACATCTATGCGTAACGGTTCATTATTGCGGTTGTCGGTGCTGGCCGGTGTGCTGGCCCTCACCGCGCCCGGTCTGGTCAGTGCCCAGATCAAGGTGGGGGTCACCCTGTCCACCACCGGCCCGGCGGCTTCCCTGGGGATTCCCGAGCGCAACACGGTAGCACTGTTGCCCACAGAGGTCGAAGGCCAGTCGATCGAATATATTGTGCTGGATGATGGCACGGACACCACCGCCGCCGTTCGTAACATGCGCAAGCTGGTTACCGATGAAAATGTGGATGTCGTGGTGGGCACCACCGCTACGCCGGGTTCGCTGGCCATGATTGACGTGGCCGGAGAAACCGGCACACCCATGATCAGCGTGGCAGCCGGTGCCGCCATTGTCGAACCCGTTGAGGGCGACCGCGAATGGGTTTTCAAGACCCCGCAAAATGACCAGCTCATGGCCAATGCCCTGGCCAACGTCATGGAAGCGCAAAACGTCAAGACGCTGGGCTTCATCGGTTTCAGCGACGCTTATGGTGAAGGCTGGCTGGATGTCATGACCAAGGCGGCCGAAGCCAAGGACATCAAGCTGGTGGCTGTCGAACGCTATGCACGCCCGGACACCAGTGTGACGGGTCAGGTGCTCAAGCTGATCGCAGCCAAGCCTGACGGCATCCTGGTGGCCGGCTCCGGCACACCCGTGTCGCTGCCCCAGGGCGAACTCAAGAAGCGGGGCTACGAAGGCATCATGTACCAGACGCACGGCGCAGCCAACAATGACGTCCTGCGCGTGTGCGGCGACAACTGCGAAGGCATGATCCTGCCCGCCGGCCCGCTTCTGGTGGCCGATCAGCTTGACGACGACCATCCCGTCAAGGAAAGCGCCATGGAATACAAGAACATCTACGAAGAGGAATATGGCGAGGGCACCATCAACACCTTTGGCGGCCATCTGTGGGATGCCGGCATGCTCATCAGCAATGCCATCCCCGAGGCTCTGGCCACGGGTGCCAAGCCGGGCACGGCCGAATTCCGCAAGGCACTGCGTGACGGCATAGAAGGCACCACCGACCTGGCCGTATCCCAGGGCGTCATCAACATGTCACCCGACAACCACGCCGGCTTTGACGAGCGGGCACACGTGATTGTGAAGGTGGTCGATGGCAAGTGGACCTATCAGCCTGACCTATAATACGCAGCGGCGTGGCGCGTCAGCGCCCGACCTGCTCGCAGCCCGGTATCCGGGCTTTTGTCTTGTTGCTATGGTGTTGTCCGGATGGATGCAACGATTATATTGATCCTGCTTCAGGATGGCATCATGAATGGCGCCATTTACGCGCTCCTGGGCCTGGCCCTGGTGCTGGTGTTCGTGGTCACGCGGGTCATCTTCATCCCCCAGGGGGAGTTCGTGGCTTTTGGCGCCCTCACCCTGGCATTCATGGTCAATGGCCGGGTGCCGGGCACCACCTCCTTGCTGGTCCTGACCGGCGCCGTAGTGTTTCTGCTTGAACTGGCCTCGGGCCTGCGCCGTCAGCGGCTGGACGGCCTGTTCCGGACGGCACTCTGGACCCTGGCCCTGCCCCTGACGCTTTATTTCATTGTGCCGTCTATCGTGCAGGCCCAGGCGCCCTTGTGGCTTAATGCCCTGGTTGCCCTGTGCCTGGTGGTGCCACTGGGTCCCATGGTGTATCGCCTGGCCTACCAGCCGATTGCCGAAGCCAGCGTACTGACGCTGCTCATTGTTTCCGTGGCCGTGCATTTTGCCCTGACGGGTCTGGGGCTGGTGTTTTTTGGTGCCGAAGGATGGCGTACCCCGGCCTTCATCGAAGGCTCGGTCGACATGGGTGTGGTCAGCTGGTCGGCCCAGACCTTTCTGGTGCTGGGCACCTGCGTGGGGCTGATCATCGCCCTGTGGCTGTTCTTTGGCCGCACCCTTTATGGCCGCGCCCTGCGCGCCACGGCAGTCAATCGGCGAGGGGCGCGCCTCGTGGGCATCAGCACCCACATGTCGGGCCGCATCACCTTCACGCTGGCAGCTTGCATCGGGGCGCTGTCCGGCATGCTCATCGCGCCCGTCACCACCATCTACTATGACACCGGCTTCATCATCGGTCTCAAGGGGTTTGTGGGGGCTATCTTCGGTGGTCTGGTGGGCTATCCCATGGCGGCTGTGGGGGCCATGTTTGTCGGTATCCTCGAAGCCTTTTCCTCTTTCTGGGCCAGTGCCTACAAGGAAGTCATCGTTTTCACGCTGATCATTCCCGTCCTGCTGTGGCGCTCCTTTGGCATCCAGCATATCGAAGACGAGGACTGACTTCATGCAGCGAACGCTTCTTGTCGTGGTGATCGCGCTGCTGGCGCTGTTGCCGCTGGTGCCCCAGACGCCCGAATACTGGATCACCCAGTTCAATTACATTGGTCTGGCCAGCCTGGTGGTGCTGGGTCTGGTGGTGCTCACGGGGGTAGGCGGCCTGACGTCATTCGGGCAGGCCGCCTTTGTGGGCATTGGTGCCTACACGACTGCCTATCTGACGACGGCACTGGCGTGGTCACCCTGGTTCAGCCTGCTGGCGGGTCTGGCCATCACGTGGGTGTTTGCCTGGCTGCTGGGTGCCATCACCCTGCGCCTGTCCGGCCACTTCCTGCCCATCAGCACCATTGCCTGGGGCCTGGCCCTGTATTACCTGTTTGGCAATCTGGGCTTTCTGGGGCAGTACGATGGCATTGCGGGCATACAGTCCCTGCAGGTACTGGGCGTGTCCTTCGGAAGCGGCCGCAGCATGTATCTGCTCATCTGGGCGTGTGTGCTGCTGGCCATGCTGGCCACGCGCAACCTGCTGGATTCCCGGCCCGGTCGTGCCATACGTTCCCTGCGCAGCAGTGGCGACATGGCCGAATCCTTTGGTGTCAACATGGCACGGTACAAGACCATCATCTTCATCTATGCGGCACTGCTGGCCTGTCTGTCGGGCTGGCTGTATGCCCACATGCAAAGGGCGGTCAGCCCCAGCCCCTTCGGCCTCAACTACAGCATCGAGTATCTCTTCATGGCCGTGGTGGGCGGGTCGGGCAGTGTCTGGGGCGCCGTGCTGGGCTCCACCCTTATCCTGACCCTGAAAGACCAGCTGCAAAGCGTGCTGCCCCGCCTGCTCAACACCAATGACAACTACGAACTGATCTTTTTCGGCATTCTCATGGTGCTGGTGCTGCAATATGCACGCGATGGCGTGTGGCCGCTGCTGCAATCGTGGGGGACCCGGCTGGGTATTTCAGGGCAGCAGACGACGCGGTCCCGCCCGGCCACACCCCTGCGCCGTGCCACCCCGCTTGCCACGCGCAGCCGTCCAGCCACCGACACCACGGTGCTTGATGTTCATGCCATCCGCAAGGAGTTCGGCGGTCTGGTGGCGGTCAATGACGTCAGCTTCACGCTGCGCGCCGGAGAAATCATGGGGCTGATCGGGCCCAACGGCGCAGGAAAAAGCACGACCTTCAACCTGATTACCGGTGTGCTGCCCGGTACCAGCGGGCAGGTGTCCTTCATGGGCCAGCGTCTGGACAAGATGCGCGCCCGCGACATTGCCCGGCTGGGTGTGGGCCGTACCTTTCAGCATGTGCAGTTGCTGCCGACCATGTCGGTACTGGAAAACGCCGCACTGGGCGCGCACTTGCGACGCAATGTGGGCGTGATGTCGGCCGCCCTGCGGCTGGATCGCGAGCCCGAGGCCGCCCTGCTGCAGGACGCCGCCCGGCAACTGGAACGCGTGGGTCTGGCAGACCTCATGTTCGAGCAGGCAGGCAACCTGCCGCTGGGCCAGCAACGGATTCTTGAAATCGCACGGGCGCTGGCGGCCGACCCGATTCTGCTGCTGCTTGACGAACCCGCTGCCGGCTTGCGCTATCGCGAGAAGCAGGAGCTGGCTGCCGTACTGGATCAATTGCGTGCCGAAGGCATGAGCATATTGCTGGTCGAGCACGACATGGATTTCGTGATGCAGCTGACGGACCACATCGTGGTCATGGACTTTGGCACCAAGATTGCCGAAGGCACGCCCAGGCAGATACAGGAGCACCCCGCCGTGCTCGAGGCCTATCTGGGCGGCATCGACGATGAAGAGGAGCCGTCTTGAGCACATCACAGCCTGACACACCCGTTCTTGAAGTCGCCGACCTCACTGTCCGCTACGGTCAGGTGCGTGCCGTCACGCGGGCACAGCTGACGGTTCAGCCGGGCAGCATTGTGACCGTCATTGGTGCCAACGGGGCGGGCAAGTCCACCCTGCTCAATGCCATCATGGGTTCGCTGCCGGCCAACGGCAGCAGTACGGGCAGCATTCGCTACCGCCAGTCGGATGTGAACCGCTGGCCGGTTGAGCGCCGCGTGGCCCGGGGCATGTCCCTGGTCCCCGAGAGCCGCGAGCTTTTTGCCAGCATGACGGTCGAGGACAACCTGCTGCTGGGAGCCTTCCGCCTGTATCGGGCGCGGCATTCAGACTGGCGCAGCAGCCTCACCGAGGTCTACGACCTGTTTCCGGTGCTGGCTACCCGCAAGTGGCAGCAAGCGGGCACGCTGTCGGGCGGCGAACGACAGATGCTGGCGGTGGGAAGGGCCCTGATGGCCAAGCCCGAGCTGCTCATGCTTGATGAACCCAGCCTGGGGCTGGCGCCGCGTATCGTGCGCGAGATCTTTCAGATCATTGCGCAATTGCGCAGCATGGGTACGGCCATCTTGCTGGTTGAGCAAAATGCGCGCGCTGCCCTGCAGGTGGCGGATTACGGCTACGTGCTGGAGACCGGTCAGGTCATTCTTGAAGGCGCGGCCGCCGACCTGGCCACCGACCAGCGTGTCATTGACAGCTATCTGGGCTTGGGGGGCGAACCAAGGGAAACCACCACGGATTGACTGTTGCCCGGCGATGCATGGGCAGCCATGGCCGGGGAAGCGCTTTTTTCGGAGTGCAGAAAGGCATCCAGCCAGTTGCGACGGTCGGGCAGGGCGCCCGCAGCGAAGGCGTCAATCACGTGGCCGTTGTCGAGCACATAATAGCGACTGGCGAACCGGCTGCAGGCGGCGACACTGGATTCGGCCAGAATCAGTGTGTAGCCCATGCATTTGAGGTTGTTGGCCAGGGTGATGAAGGCTTCCAGGCTGGTGGCGCACAGTGAACTGGCGAATTCATTGACAAGAATGAGGTTGGCCCCGGTACGCAACAGGCGGGCCAGGGCCAGCAGCCGACGCGTGCCCGGATTAAGCTCGGACGCCGGCCGGTGCTGTTGCTGCTGCAGGACCGGACAAAGCTGGTAGATGCGGGTCAGGGACAGCCCGCCACCAAAGTCGTGCTGGGGGCTGGTGGGCAGCAGCAGGTTTTCTTCGCAGGTGAAATCAGGAATGACATGACTTTCAAAAGGCTGTTGATGCAGTCCGAGATGGCCGATGTCGGGGCTGATTTCGTGCAGGGACTCGCGCCCGATGATGCGCACCGAGCCGCTGCACGTGTCCGTGGTGTTGCCGCTGATGGCTTGCAGCATGGTGCGCCGGCCCGAACCGTTGCGTCCCAGGAGCACGATGGCTTCCCCTGGCATGGCATGCAAGTTGACGCCCCGCAATACCTGTGTTTGATCGTATCCGGCCTGAAGATTGACAACCTGTAGCGCCGCGCTAGACATACAACGCCCCCAATTGCTTGTTTGAGGCAAGTATGCCGCCAATCTGGCAGCGCTGCTATAGGGTTTTATCCGGATACTCGCAGAGGTCGGCGATTCCGCACTCGGGACACCGGGGCCGGCGCGCCACACAAACGTAGCGTCCATGCAGGATCAGCCAGTGGTGGGCATCCTTGAGAAAGGGTTTGGGGATCAGGCGCTGCAGGCGTTCTTCCACTTCGCGTACCGTTTTTCCGGTGGCAATGCGGGTGCGGTTGGACACCCTGAATATATGGGTGTCAACGGCAATGACCGGATGCCCGAAAGCGGTATTCAGCACCACATTGGCCGTTTTGCGGCCCACGCCAGGCAGGGCTTCAAGTGCGGCCCGGTTGTCGGGCACCTCGCCCCCGTGCTGGTCGATGAGAATCTGGCAGGTCCTGATGACATTGGCCGCCTTGGTGCGATACAGGCCAATGGTGCGTATGGCTTCCGTCAGCCCTTCCAGACCCAGGTCCAGAATGCCCTGGGGGGTGCCATGCTGAGGAAAAAACCGCCGGGTGGCCAGATTGACCGAGACGTCTGTCGCCTGTGCCGAAAGGATGACAGCAATCAGTAGTTGAAAGGTCGTTCCGTATTCCAGTTCGGTGGTCGGATGGGGGTTGGCGGCCTGCAGGCGCTCAAAGATTTCAGTACGTTTGGCGAGATTCATGATGTCGGGGACTGACGCCGTGCGCGGGCTTGCGCCAGGGCATCGGCAATGACTTGTTGCCGGCTTCCGGCATCCGTGTCGGCCTGTTCGCTGATGCGGGCCTTGTTGGACAGCGTGCGGGCGGCCAGGGCGCCTTCTTCAGTGTGCTGCCTGTCCAGCCTGGCGTGGCGCTGCTCGTGATGACGGCGTGCAGCACGGGCGTCTTCTGGTGTCCATTCTCGGTTGGCCGCCACCATGCTGATGCAGTCTACCGGGCAGGGGGCCACGCATAGTTCGCAGCCCGTGCACTGGTCGGAGAGCACGGTATGCATGAGCTGATTGGCACCGACAATGGCGTCCACCGGACAAGCCTGTATGCACAGGGTGCAGCCAATGCAATGGGCTTCGTCAATGATGGCCACTTGCAGCGGCCCTGGCAGCCCGCGAGACGTATCCAGCGCCGGAGGGGCCACACCCAGCAGTTCGGCGAGCTGGTTGACTCCCTCCTGCCCGCCAGGCGGGCAGCGGTTGATGTCGGCCTCGCCTTGCGCAATGGCTGTGGCATAGGGCCGGCAGCCGTCGTAGCCGCACTGGGTACATTGCGTTTGCGGCAGCAGGGCATCAATGGAATCAACAAGGGGCATGCATGGGCGGTAAACTAGGGAACGCTGCGGATAAACGCCTTGATTCTGGGGGCAATCAGGTCGCGCCAGCGGCGGCCGGCGAATATGCCGTAATGGCCGCATTTGGGTGCAGTGTAATGTTGCCGGTGGGTATCGGGCAAGTTGGTGCACAGCCGGTGGGCGGCACGGGTCTGGCCCTGTCCGGAGATGTCATCGAGCTCGCCTTCTATGGTAAACAGCGCGGTACGACGGATGGCGGAGGGATCCACCCGTACACCATCGACAATCCAGCCGCCGGTGGCCAGCTGGTACTCCTGGAAGACGACCCGGATGGTGTCCAGATAGAACTCGGCCGGCATGTCGAGCACGGCATTGTATTCGTCATAGAAGCGGCGGTGGGCGGCGGCGTCCTGTCCGTCGCCCTCGAGCAGGCTGAGGTAGAAGTCATAGTGCGACTGCACATGGCGGTCGGGATTCATGGCGATGAACCCGGCATGCTGCAGAAACCCGGGATAGACCCGACGGCCCGCGCCGGCGTAACGGGTGGGCACCTTTTCAATGAGGTTGTTCTCGAACCAGCTGTAGGGTTTGGTCGTGGCCAGGCGATTGACCTGGGTAGGTGACTTGCGGGCATCCACCGGGCCGCCCATGAGGATCATGCTGCGGGGGGTACAGGTTTCGCCTGCCGCCGCCATGAGTGAGATGGCCGCCAATACCGGGGCGGTAGGCTGGCACACGGCCATGACATGGACATCCGGACCCAGCAGGCGGATGAAGTCCTGCACATAGGTGACGTATTCGTTCAGGTGGAAGGTGCCGTCTTCCAGCGGTACCATGCGGGCGTCCGTCCAGTCGGTCACGTAGACCTCGTGGTTGGGCAGCAGCGCCTCGACCGTGGCGCGCAACAGCGTGGCATGATGCCCCGAAAGCGGAGCAACCAGCAGAATGCGGGGGTCGGGCCGGCGTTCCTGGCTGCCCTGGCGCTCAAAATGGACGAGCCGGCAGAAGGGCCGCTGGGCGGCCAGCCGCTCGGTAACCGCAACCGTCTGGCCGTCAATGACTGTATTGGGCAGGCCCCATGCCGGTTTTTCGTAATCCTTGCCCAGCCGGTGCATGAGTTCGTAGCTGGCGGCTATCTGACGCGACAGCGGCGTGTGGCTCAGTGGGCTGTAAGGGTGGGAAAACATGACCGAGCTCATGTCGGTAAATGCGGAAAATGGCCTCAGAAAGGAGCGCCGGATTTCGTGCAGATCGTACAGCATGGTTGTTTACTGCCTTTTTTACTGGTCGTAACGACTAAGGTTACTTCAGTTGACCGGACCGTGCATCCAGCCAGATCAGTGAAAACCCGTAAGATTTGACGGAAATTTTCAATCTGGGAGGTCACGGACGGCAGGAAACAGGGCGCATCAGCGCTCAAGGTGCTTGAGCTTGCCTTCGACGCCATTCCAGTCATCGGCATCGGGAAGCGGGTCCTGTGTGCGGGTGATGGTTTCAAACTCTGGCGTCAGTTCGGCGTTCAGCTCAATGAAATGGAGCTGATCGTCGGGGACGTCCTCTTCGGCAAAAATGGCATTGGCAGGGCATTCGGGCACACAGACTGCGCAGTCAATGCATTCATCAGGGTCAATCACCAGAAAGTTGGGACCTGCCTTGAAGCAGTCGACCGGGCAGACATCCACACAGTCGGTAAATTTGCATTTAATACAGTTCTCGGTGACAACATGCGTCATGAATCAAACTCCGGCTTCAATATGCGCAACAAGACCACGCGAGGGTGTCGTATCATGGTTGTTGCATCGCAGAAAGCAATTTTACCCAATTGCCTGAGGAAATTACCAATTGACCGGAAAGTAAATCGGGTTTCTAAATCATGATCATCAATTCGCTGCTGGATACCGACCTGTACAAGTTCACCATGATGCAGGTGGTGCTGCATCACTTCCCGGCTGCCGAGGTCGAGTACCGCTACAAGTGCCGTACACCCGGGGCCAACCTGAGCCCATGGCTGGACGAAATCCGCGACGAGGTGCACCAGCTGTGCCAGCTGCGCTTTCGCGAGCACGAACTCGACTATCTGCGCAGCCTGCGCTTCATAAAAAGCGACTTCGTGGACTTTCTCGGGCTTTTCCATCTTCCCGAGCGCTGCATCCACATTGACCACGGTGATGCGCCCGGCGAAATCTCCGTTTCGGTAAAGGGCCCGTGGCTGCATACGATATTGTTTGAAATTCCGGTGCTGGCCATCATCAACGAAGTGTATTTTCGCAATGTCTGCAAGGATCCCGGCTGGGAAGAAGGCCGCAAGCGGCTGCAGTCCAAGATGCGCCTGGTCATTGACGATCCGGCACTCAAGGATTTCAGGGTGGCCGAGTACGGCACCCGCCGGCGGTTTTCGCGCCAGTGGCACGAAGAAGTCCTCATCACCATGAAAGAGCAGATGGCGCCACACTTTGCCGGCACCAGCAACGTCTGGCTGGCCATGAAGCATGATGTCACGCCGCTGGGCACCATGGGGCACGAATACCTGCAGGCCTGTCAGGCGCTGGGCCCGCGTCTGCGGGATTCCCAGGTGTTTGCACTGGATGTCTGGGCGCGCGAGTATCGCGGTGACCTGGGCATTGCCCTGTCGGATGTCTACGGCATGGACGCCTTCCTGCGCGACTTCGACATGTATTTCTGCAAGCTGTTTGACGGTGCCCGGCACGATTCTGGCGACCCCATTGACTGGGGTGAGCGCCTGCTGGCCCATTATGTGGCCAACCGCACGGACCCGCGTGACAAGACGCTGGTGTTTTCCGATGCGCTGACCATCCCCAAGGCCATCGAGCTGGCCAAGCATTTTGCCGGGCGCTGCCGGGTGTCGTTTGGCATCGGCACCAATCTGACCAACGATCTGGGCCACGAGCCCTTGCAGATTGTCATGAAAATGGTGCGTTGCAATGATCAGCCGGTGGCCAAGGTGTCTGATGCCCCCGAAAAGACCATGTGCGACGACCCCGCCTACCTGGCCTATCTGCGCCAGGTATTCAAGCTGCCGCCAGCCTGAAGCTTCGCTGTTGCCTGCCTGAAGTCAAGTTGCTGCCTGTCTGAGGCCGGCGCGCCGGCCTACAGCAGAAGCAGGCCGGCCAGGGTGGCGCCGCTTTCCTGGCAGGTCTCCTGGTCTTGCGTCCCGATTTGCTTGGGTGCCAGGATGGCTTCCGGGGTCTGGGCAGCGGTATTGATGATCTGGCTGGGCAGGGCCCGGTTCAGGCGCCATCCCTGGGCAATGCGCTCTGCCTGGCGCACGGCCTGCTCGCCGTCCGTACCGGCACTGACCAGCAGGGCATAGGGGCGACCATTGAGCTGGTTGAGCACGGCGTAGTAGTTGCGATCAAAGAATTCTTTCATTTCGCCACTGAGCGCCGCGAGGTTTTCAGGGGCACAAAACAGATAGCCATCGGCATCAAGCAAGTCTTCTGCCGAGGTTTGTCCGGCTGTTTTGCTCAGGATGGCCAGCTGGTCATGTGCCTCCAGGGTGGCACGCACTTTCCTGGCGCCGTTTTCAGCGGCCTCGGCCATTTGCCTGGCGGCCCCGGTTCGCGAATGCCAGACGATAAGCAGTGTTTTCCTGGAAGACGACATGCTTCACCTTGCCAAAATAGTCAACGTTTTCCTCAGGATTCAGTATAAAGGGTGGAAAGGAGTGAGATAATCATCCCCATGGCTACGACCGTTTTTTGTTCCCTGACTGACGCCGAATGGTGCGAGGCAGCCGCTGCAGGCCTGGCACCGTCAGAGCGCGGGCGTCTGCAACAGGCGGCCGGTGAAGTCGCTGCGGTACTGCAGGATCACCCAGCCGATACTGGTGAGCGTCTGGCTGATCACGCGGCTTGTGTGGCGATCATCCTGGCTGATCTGGGTGCGGACGCCTCCACGCGCATCAGTGCCGTGCTCAGCGTCCTGCCCCAGGCGCTGGGCGATGCGGCGGTAGAGCAAACGGCCGCTATGCGGCGCGATTATGGTCCCGAGGTCGTCACGCTGGTGCAGGGTACCCGTGCCCTGCTGCGCCTGGGCGCCATTGCCGGCCAGACAAACGATACGGTGGTGGCCGGAACCGATCAGAAAGAAATGCAACGCAAGATGCTGCTGGCCATGGCGGCGGATCTTCGCATTGTGCTCATGCGCCTGGCCTCACGACTGCAAACGCTGCGCTGGCATGCCCGCAGCAAGACGCCATGCCCCGATGCGCTGGCCACCGAAACGCTCAGTCTGTATACGCCGCTGGCCAACCGTCTGGGCATCTGGCAGCTCAAATGGGAAATGGAAGACCTGGCCTTCCGTTTCCTTCATCCCGGCACGTATCGCGAAATTGCCACCAAACTGGAAAACAAGCGTGCCGAACGTGAAGCCCTGATCGCTTCGGTCATGGACATGCTCAAGGATGTCCTTGCTCAAGAGGGTATCACCGCTGAGGTCAGCGGGCGGCCCAAGCACATCTACAGCATCTGGAACAAGATGCGCAATAAAGACCTGGCCTTTGAGCAGCTGCGCGACCTTCGCGCATTTCGTGTGATTGTCGACAACGAGCGCGACTGCTATGGCGCCCTGGCGCTGGTGCATTCGCTGTGGTCGCCGGTGGCCGAAGAGTTTGATGATTACATTTCCCGGCCCAAGCCCAATGGGTATCGGTCGCTGCACACCGTG
>DATGUI010000073.1:0-5957 GCA_035301405.1 Burkholderiaceae bacterium | reverse complement strand
ATGTCCTGACGGCGGCCAGTGCTTATGGCGATGCGGCAGCGTGGCTGTTCGATACCCACAGTCAGGCTTATGGCGGTACCGGAACGGCGTTTGATCACCAATTGCTGGAAGCGGTTGCCGCGTCCCCCCACGCGCGTCCGTGGGTGCTCGCAGGCGGTCTGGCACCGGATACCGTCAGTGATGTCATCGTCCGTCAGCAGCCCTACGCTGTTGATGTCAGCAGCGGGGTCGAAGAGGCGCCTGGTATCAAGTCTGCCGCGCGCATGGCGCAGTTCGTGCAAGCCGTCAAGGATGCTGACGCCATCCGGAGCAGGGCTTGACAACAAGCCCAGGTTTTTCTATAGTCTTGTTTCTTTTCTGCGGCAGGCGGTTAGCTCAGTTGGTTAGAGCGCTACGTTGACATCGTAGAGGTCGCTGGTTCGAATCCAGTACTGCCTACCACGCATCTTCGGGTTTCTCGCCCATCGTGGCACGCGCCACCAATTCCCCCACATAGGCATCAAAAAGCGTTTCGGGTTGCTGTCCGAACATGCGCATGCGCCCGCTATGGCCCAGCAGCAGCAAGCCCACGATATGCGCAAACAAGGCAGTGACCTCAGCCTGCGCCCGCTCGGGCACCATACCCAAGGCTTCCAGGGCCTGTTGCGAGGGTTGCAGGGCGGCATGCAGCTTGGCGTTAAGCTGCCTGTTCAGTGCAGGCGTCAGGCCGCGGGGCTGAACGCCTTGAAACAGATAAAAGCCCAGGTCGAGATCTTGCGGGTTGTGATGATAGAAGTCAAAAAATGCCCGGGCGGCACGCTGGAGGCGGGATGCATGATTGGCATCCGGGCTCAGCGCCTGCTGAACCTGAGTGTTCAGTCGTTCCAGTGACTCATCCAGGAGGGCACCATACAAGGCGTCCTTGCCATCAAAGTAGCTGTAAATGGCACCGGCTGTGTAGCCGGCCCGACGCGCAATTTCCCGGATGCTGGCCTTGTCCATGCCAAGTTCCATGAACGCGGAACGCGCCGCCTCCAGGATGAGCTCCCGGCGCCGGTCAGCCAGGGCTTCGTGCCGGATGTGGCGGGGATCAGGGGTGACTGTGTCTTTCATGACGACAGTATAGTCATCTTCCACTTGCTTCCCAGGTGCGGTTGTGTGCATTGTGTATGGGGGATAGTCGCACATTGACATCATGATTGAACAGTGTTCAAATTTGCGCGTTACTGTTCAATATTCACGTGGCAGAGTACAAGATGTCTTCCGAAAATCAGTCTGAATCTCCCGTTTCCCGCGTCAACCTCATGTCAGGCGATGACTATCGCGAGTCGCTGCGCCAGTATCGGCCCACCGTGTATGTCAACGGCCGCCAGATAGAAAGTGTGGTGGATGATCCGGTCTTTCGGCCGGGTGTCAATGCACTGGCCTATACCTATGACTATGCGTTGCAACCCGAGCTGGAACCCGTCGCGCTGGCTACCCAGCATTTTCGTAGTCGTGTGGTCAGCCGCATGCTGCATATCAATGAGTCCGCCGGTGACTTGCTGAACAAGCTGGAGGCGGTCCGGGTCTTGTGTCAGGAGACCGGCTGTGCCCAGCGGTATCTGGCTCATGACGCGCTCAATGGCATCTACCAGGCCGTGGCGCATATTGACGATGCACGCGGCACGACCGAGCACCGTGATCGCTTCGCCGCCTACCTGGCTGATGTCCAGGATCGCGATCTGTCGCTTGGGGTTGCCATGACCGACGCCAAGGGGGATCGCAGCAAAAAGCCCCATCAGCAGGCCAACCCGGACACCTATGTGCACGTGGTAGAAGAAAATGCCCAGGGCATCTTCATCAGCGGCACCAAGGCCATTGTCACGGGTGCGCCCTACATGCACGAGCTTCTGGTCATGCCGGGGCGCAACATGGGCCCCGAGGACAAGGCGTTTGCCGTGTGCTGTGCCGTGCCTGTCGATGCTGACGGCATCACCATCGTGGCCCGGCCTGCCGGCCGCCCCGGAGAAGCGCTGGAGCACGGCGATGCGCTGTTTTCTCGCAAATACGGTCAAACCACAGCAGTGGTGATGTTTGATCGGGTCTTTGTGCCCTGGGAGCGCGTGTTCTATGCCAACGAATGGGAACACAGCGGGGTGCTTACCTACAGCTACGCCACCCATCATCGGCAAAGCTGCATTGCGGCCCGTGCCGGCTTTGGTGATCTGCTCATCGGTGCCGGTGCCCTCATGTGCGAAGCCAATGGTCTCGATATTGACACCAAGAGCAATCTGCGCGAACCCATGGTCGAGCTCATCAAGATTACCGAAGGGTTCTTCGCCTGTGGGGTGGCCGCCAGTGTCTATGCCGTGCAGGATGAGCACAGCGGCTCGTTCATGCCAGAGCCGGTATTCAGCAACATTGGCAAACTGTTGCTGTCGACCCAGATATACGACATGCATCGCATCGCCCACGAGGTATCCGGCGGGCTGGTGGTGGCCCTTCCCGGGCCCGATGAAGACCATAACCCCATGACCGCGGCGTCGCTGTCCGAAGTGTTGCAGGCCAACCCCGCCGTTCCCTATGACAAGCGCATCGAGACGGCCCGGTTTATTGAAGACCTGACGGCTTCCTATCAGGGGGGCTGGTATTCCGTGATCAGTCTGCATGGCGGTGGCTCGCCAGCAGCGATGAAGCAGGAAATCTGGCGCAACTACCCGGTGGGCTCCAAGGTCGAGTTGGTCGAGCGTTTGCTGGACCGCGGATTGTTGCACGACGAGAATCGGAAAATCACCAGGAATCGTCAGCCAGGACGTTGCTGTGATGCGGGTTGCACCGTACCGGGGCAACCAGTCATGGTTCCGCTGCCCCAAATTACCCGCAAGCAATAAAGGTTTTCCAGTATTTTGAGTTGTAAATGCACAACATGTGGAGGAGACGGTCCCGGTTTTGCTGCAAGTTGCCCTTGTATTTTCCTATAATGTCTGCATCTATTGATTAAACAGGCAATTATTGGTGTCCACGCGGGCAGGGCAGTTGGCCATCGCCAGCGCCCATTCAGGCAGCTACATGGTCGTCTTTTTCACGTCATCACGAACTATCACTCGGCGCTCTTCGTAGTCAGCCGCGTTCAGTTCTGTCTGCCACACAGTCATTGTGTCGTACCAAGTAACGCGGCTTGTCAGCCGCGTTTTTTGTTTGAATACAGGAAACCCTCATTTATGCTTCAAATCACTTTGCCCGATGGTTCTCAGCGTGACTTTCCGGGGCCGGTCTCCGTTGGCGAGGTTGCGCATGCCATCGGGGCCGGCCTGGGCAAGGCTGCGCTGGCTGGACGCGTCCGGCTCGACGGTCAGCCCGAGCAGTTGGTCGACACTTCCCATGTCCTGGAAAAAGATGCCGAGCTTGCCATCGTCACGGCACGCGACCCCGAAGGCCTGGAGCTTATCCGCCACTCCACCGCACACTTGCTGGCCTACGCGGTCAAAGAGCTCTTCCCGGAAGCCCAGGTCACCATCGGGCCTGTCATTGACAACGGCTTTTATTACGACTTTTCATTCCATCGTCCGTTTACCCCCGAAGACCTGGAAGCCATAGAAAAGAAAATGGCCGAACTGGCCCGCAAGGACGAAGTCGTCACCCGCGAGGTCTGGGATCGTGACGAGGCCGTTGATCTGTTCCGCAACATGGGCGAAGAATACAAGGCCGAAATCATTGCCTCCATCCCTGATGATCAGGCCATTACCCTGTATCGCGAGGGGGATTTCGTTGATCTGTGTCGCGGGCCGCACGTACCCTCTACCGGCCACCTCAAGGTATTCAAGCTGCTGAACGTGGCCGGTGCCTACTGGCGCGGTGACAGCGACAACGAAATGCTGCAGCGCATATATGGTACGGCCTGGGCCACCAAAGATGAACAAAAGGCCTACCTCACCATGATTGAAGAGGCCGCAAAACGCGATCACCGCAAGCTGGGTCGCGAGCTCGATCTCTTCCACTTCCAGGAAGAGGCCCCGGGTCTCATCTTCTGGCATCCCAAGGGTTGGGTGATCTGGCAAGAAATCGAACAGTACATGCGGGCGGTCTATCGTGACAACGGCTACCAGGAGGTCAAGGCCCCGCAAATTCTGGATTTGTCACTATGGAAGCGCACCGGCCACTGGGAAAACTACGCTGAGCATATCTTCACGACCGAGTCCGAAAACCGGACTTACGGCATCAAGCCGATGAACTGTCCCGGACACATCCAGATTTTCAATGCCGGACTGCACTCCTACCGCGAACTTCCCATTCGCTATGGCGAATTTGGCATGTGTCACCGCAACGAGCCCAGCGGGGCGTTGCATGGTGCCATGCGCGTGCGCGGCTTTACCCAGGATGACGGCCATATCTTCTGCACCGAAGAGCAGCTGCAACAGGAATGTGCCGACTTTACCCGTCTGCTGCAAAACGTTTACGCTGATTTTGGCTTCACCAAGATTCTCTACAAGATGGCCACGCGCCCTGAAAAACGCATAGGCAGTGACGCCGTCTGGGACAAGGCCGAGCAGGCGCTCATTCAAAGTCTCGAGGAGACAGGCTGCGAGTACGAGCTGTCGCCAGGCGAGGGTGCCTTCTATGGCCCCAAGATCGAATACACCCTGACGGATGCCATTGGTCGCCACTGGCAGTGTGGCACCATTCAGGTTGATTTCTCCATGCCTGAGCGGCTGGGTGCCGAATACGTTGATGCCAACGACCAGCGTCAGGTGCCCGTCATGCTTCACCGGGCCATTCTCGGTTCGTTCGAGCGTTTCATCGGCATCCTCATTGAAAACCACGCTGGCGCCATGCCTGCCTGGCTAGCCCCTGAACATGCCGTGGTCTGTTCCATTTCCGAACCCTCGGCCGACTATGCTCACCAAGTGGCGCAACGCCTGCAGGATCAGGGTTTCCGCGTGCGTTCAGATTTGCGTGCGGAAAAGATCAACCGTAAAATTCGAGAGCACAGCATGCAAAAGCTGCCGTATATACTGGTCGTTGGCGAGAAGGAGCGCGAAGCCGGTCAGATTGCTGTCAGAGCACGTGGGGGTGAAAACCTTGGCGTCATGTCAATGGATGCCTTCATCGACCGCCTGCAGCAGCAAATTGATTCACGTGATCCGCGTTAATCCGCATCGTCAATGCCTATTCCATTTACACACTTTCAGGAGTCCTAGACATCGCAACTAGTAAAACTCATCGCATCAACGGGGAAATCCGCGTACCCGAGGTGCGACTTATCGGTATGGACGGCGAGCAGATTGGTATTGTCAAGCTTGCCGAAGCCCTCCGCCAATCAGAAGAACACGAAGTTGATCTGGTAGAAATAGCGCCCGACGCCCGCCCACCCGTATGCCGGCTGATGGACTACGGCAAGTTCCGCTACCAGGAACAAAAGCGTCAGCAGGAAGCTCGCGCCCGGCAAAAGATCATACAGGTCAAGGAAGTCAAGTTCCGGCCAGCCACTGACGAAGGAGACTATCAAGTCAAGATGCGCAACGTGCACCGGTTTATTGACGAAGGCGACAAGGTCAAGGTCACCCTCCGGTTCCGCGGACGCGAAATGGCTCACCAGGAGTTGGGCATGCGTGTACTCGAAAGGGTGCGCGACGACATGGAAGAAACCGCTCAGGTCGAATCCATGCCCAAGCTGGAAGGCCGTCAGATGGTCATGGTGCTGGCACCTCGCAAAAAATGAACAGCGGCCGCCAGGCCTTCAACGGTAGATCGCAATCATGCATGTCCTGTTTATCATCGATCCTCTGCCTGGCCTGGCAGCTTACAAGGATACGTCCGTATCCATGATGCAGGCGCTGGTCGCCCGTGGCCACCGGCTCAGCGTGGCCCAGCAGAATCAGCTCTACATTGATATTGACGAAGTCAAGGTGGCAGCGCGCCCCATCGAACTGGTGCCAGGTGCCGACCTGCATGGCCAGGAATGGTGGCAGTGGGGCGGGGATGCAACCGATCAACCG
>DATGUI010000072.1:0-8114 GCA_035301405.1 Burkholderiaceae bacterium | reverse complement strand
AAATGCAGGACGGCTCCGAGCTTCCTGACCACGAATAATGCGAACTGATCCTCAGGTCGAATCTGATCAATACTGGATGGGTCAGGCGCTGGCCATGGCGCAGACGGCGCTATACAGTACGGCACCCAATCCGCGCGTTGGCTGCATCATTGTGCGCAGTGGCCAGGTGCTGGGTTCTGGTGCCACCCAGGCTGCCGGGCATGCCCACGCCGAGATCATGGCGCTGGAAAATGCCCGCCAGCACGGACATCAGCTTGCCGGCGCGACCGTCTACGTTTCGCTTGAGCCCTGCAGCCATCAGGGGCGTACGCCACCGTGTGTGGACGCGCTCATCCGGGCTCGGCCCGAACGTGTGGTGGTGGCCATGATGGACCCCAACCCGGATGTTGCCGGTTCTGGCATACGCGCCCTTGAAGCTGCCGGCATTGATGTCACGGCGGGTGTGGGCGCTGCTCAAGCGCTGGCACTCAATCCGGGGTTTGTGTCGCGCATGGTGCGTCAGCGGCCTTGGGTGTGGCTGAAGGTGGCCTCATCTCTGGACGGCCATACGGCGCTTCCCGATGGCGAAGCCAAATGGATTACCGGTCCGGCGGCACGCGCAGACGGCCAGCATTGGCGGGCACGTAGTTGTGTGGTTCTGACCGGCTCGGGCACCGTGGCGGCTGATAATCCGCTGCTTAATGTGCGCGATATTTCCACCCCCCGGCAGCCGGTCAGGGCGATTGTGGATACCAACTTTGAAACGGCCGAAGACTCACGGATTTTTGATGGTGAGCCGGTCTGGATATTTACCTGTCGGGAAGACAAGCCCAAGGCACGCCGACTGGCAGAGCGAGCCGTTGAAGTGATTGTGGTGCCGCAAGACAACAACCGGGTGGATCTGCAGGCCGTGCTGGCCTGGATGGCTGAGCGTGAAGTCAACGAAGTCCACGTGGAAGCGGGCGCCCGGTTGAGCGGCGCTTTTGTCGAAGCCGATTGTGTGGATGAACTGCTGGTCTATCTGGCGCCGGTCCTGCTGGGGCAGGGCATGTCCATGGCACAGATGGCTGCCGTGGCCTCCCTGGATCATGCCCACCGGTTCGAGTACACCGATATTGAGCCCATTGCCGGTGACCTGCGTCTGAGCCTGCGCCACGTCGGGCATTGGCAGGCCTTGTGCGACCGGCTGTCCATTCCCTTGTCCGGATAAGTACACGCCATGTTTACAGGAATCGTTACCGCAGTGGGGCGCATCACCG
The DNA here is from genome assembly GCA_035301405.1 of Burkholderiaceae bacterium. Lineage (GTDB taxonomy): Bacteria > Pseudomonadota > Gammaproteobacteria > Burkholderiales > Burkholderiaceae_B > JAJYRX01. The sequence continues at coordinate 6,876 of DATGUI010000072.1, read as the reverse complement.
ATGTGGCCAAGCAACAGATAAAGGGTGCCGATACGGCGCAGCTGGGTGTTCGAGTGACGGTCTCCGCGCCGGGGTTCCTGCGTGAAGACACCCGCATTGGTGATTCCATTGCCATTGAAGGCGCCTGCATGACGGTTGTAGACATGCCCGAGCGACAGTCTGGTGGCAGGCCCGGCGATGTGTTTCTTGTGGATGTATCCCGCGAGAGCCTGAGCCTGACGGCTGGCCTGGACCAGCCCGGCCCCGTCAACCTGGAGCACTCGCTGCGAATGGGTGACACGCTTGATGGCCACATGGTGTCTGGCCATGTGGATGGCATGGGGACCGTGGCACGCCTGGCGCCGGTTGGCGAGTCCACCGAGCTGGGCATTGTGGTGCCCCTTGCCCTGGCCCGTTACATGGCCGTCAAGGGTTCGGTAACGGTAAACGGCGTCAGCCTGACCATCAACGCCGTTGCAGACACCGACCGGGGTTGTCTCATCTCCATCAACCTGATTCCGCACACGCTTCAGGTCACCACGCTGGGCGGTCTGCATGAAGGAGACCGGGTCAACCTGGAGGTTGACATGATCGCTCGTTACGTAGAGCGCATGATGGCGTTTCAGGGTTGAGGGCGGGACTTGGCAGTTGGGTTTTGGCGGCTGATCAATATTTGGACTATAATGCTGTGCTTTACGTATGGCGGGGCCAGCCTTCGCCAGTAAACGGACAGGTGGCCGAGTGGTTGAAGGCGCACGCCTGGAAAGCGTGTATACGTTCATAGCGTATCGAGGGTTCGAATCCCTCTCTGTCCGCCAGTTAGCTGTCCAAGACAGTTCAAAGGAATCCAAGAGCCCGCATGTTTAAACGCATAGCGGGTTTTTTGTTGTCTAGTCATGTCCAATGCCATCCATTGACATCGACGGTATCTCGACGGTATCTACCGACAACACTAAAAATTACCTCTGTAGTCACCCTGTCAGCGGCGCGTGAAGCATATTTAGCCACCAAGCGACAATGACAGGAAGGCATTGACCCGATGGCAAAGCGCCAGGCTGATTCGTGTACCTTCCGCTACGTGGCAGAGCATGGCGTGAACATTGGAAGATTGGTAAGACAGAAAAACATGGTTGTGATGTTTGGCGGTGTCTGGAAATTGATGTCTTCCCACAAATCGGAGACGTACCAGTTGATCAGGTGACGGCAGCACGCATGAAGATGTGTACCCCGCATATCGTCCATTTAAGCAAGCAGTCACTGGCTGTCTGTAAGCATCCTACGAACACACGTTAACAGTCCGCTTTTGACGGGCTGTCGACGTGTGTTCGCCGGAAGGATACTGTTAGGCACCTTCGATAGCGCGATATTCTCCTTGGCTTTGGGTCATAAGACTTACCACATAGATGACAATCCATGAAACGATGAAGCCAGGAATGATTTCGTACACACCCTCACCACCCATGAACTCAGCATCCCAGCCAAGACCAATCCAGACCATCACTGTGGCCGCACCAGCTACCAGACCGGCCACCGCACCGGCACCGGACATGCGCTTCCATGTCAAGGACAGAACAATCAGGGGCCCAAAGGCAGCACCAAACCCTGCCCACGCGTGACTGACCAGCCCCAGCACCTGAGAATCAGGATTACGGGCAATGATAGCCGCCAACAAGCCAACGATGACGACGCAAATTCGTCCCACTGTTACGCTTTGTTTTTCTGTGGCGTTTTTATTCATGAACAGACGATAGGCGTCCTCAACTAACGATGATGAAGAGACGAGTAGCTGACTGGATATCGTACTCATGACAGCCGCTAACAATGCGGCATACAAAAAGCCCGTAATGAGTGGGTGAAAGAGCAAGTCAGCAAGAATAATAAAGATCGTCTCAGGGTCGTCTACCTCTAGACCGGTGCGAATGGCGTATGCACGCCCAAACACAGCCATGGCAATCGCGCCAGCCAAGGAAATAAACATCCAGGCCATACCAATATTACGAGCCGCGGGCACATCTTTAACTGACCGCACCGCCATGAAACGAACAATAATATGTGGCTGACCGAAATATCCAAGCCCCCAGGCGAATGCCGATAGCCAACCGATAAATGTCAGGCCATGCGTCCAAGTCAAATAGCCCGCTGGTTCCGTTACTTCGGACAAGGTTTGGGACGCCTGCTCCAGGCCACCACCACCATGCCCGTACAGCACTACAAGTGGCATGAGCACCAATGCAAGCATCATGATGCAGCCTTGGACAAAATCAGTAAGGCTGACTGCTAAAAAGCCCCCTACCGAGGTGTAAATGAGGACAATGACCAAGGTAAGCCAGACGCCCGTTTGATAGTCGCTCAGGCCCCCGAATGTGAATAGCCCACTGAACGCCATGTGGAATAACTTACCGCCCGCCACCAGCCCGGAGGCTGTGTACACGACAAAAAACACCACAACAATGATGGCGGACACGACGCGCAAAGTAAGGGCTTTTGTTGGAAAACGACTTGCAAGAAACGCGGGTATCGTTAGCGCGTTATCGTATCGTTCGGTTTGCTCGCGTAACCGTGGCGCAACCACGATCCAGTTGATCAGGGCACCACACCACAGACCAATACCAATCCACGCCTCGTGCAGGCCGACAATAAAAATGGCTCCCGGCAACCCTAACAGCAGCCAGCCGCTCATGTCAGACGCACCCGCAGACAGCGCTGCCACAGCTGGGCTTAAATTGCGCCCGGCAAGCAGATATTGCTCGGATGATGATGTTGCCTCCCGCATGGCATAAAACCCTATCGCCAGCATGAGCAAAAAATAGAGGATCAAACTGATCCAGACGCCAATTGCCATGACTCCCTCCCCTTGTGTTGATTTTGATTCAATCATCTACTTAATAGAACTCAGCCAGGACGTGATTATTAGTCAGACTCTGTATCTGAATTCAAAAAGCTGTGCTGCGATACGGCTTGTGCCGTGCCTGTGATGGGCTGGTGCGGCAGTCGGACGACTACATGGGGCTTACAAACAGCGGTTATCCCTTACGTCGTAACCCTAACATAGAGTTACGCCTACTGAACAGCGATTCTTGCGTCCTTGTATCGACCCAGTAAAAACCTGCTCAGGTCTTAAAATGGAGAAAACAGACCATGAGTATCCCGAACAAACCAGAAATCAAACGCTGGACGGCCAGGCGCAAGAGCGCCCTTGTACTGGACATCACTCAGGGCAAGGCAGGGTCGAGGAGGATGGCAGGGGTGACGTGGTAAACGTCTTGCATGGCAAAGCCCATGGCATTCTGGACAGGATGCAGGCCATTTATTGACAATCAGACAGCCGGCCGGTACAAAGCATGCTCAATCCATACTAGAGGCTTATCATGTCCTGGCTACAACACAGCTTATCTGATTTGTCGCAAGCCCTGCGCGAAGGCAGGGTCACGGCCGAGCAATTGACTCAGGCCTGCCTGGATCGTTACGAGCAGTACGAGCCTGCCGTCCACGCCTACCAGGCCTGGGCGGGCGATGCCGCCTTGGAGCAGGCCCGTGCGGTGGATGCCCTGTTTGCCACCCGTGTTGATCTTGGCCCGTTGATGGGCATCCCGGTGTCGGTCAAGGATCTATTCGGCGTACCCGGTTTGCCTACCTATGCAGGCACAACCAGTCGCCTGCCCGAGGCATGGGAACAGTCGGGTGACATCGTCCAGGCCCTGCTGGCGCAGCTGGCCATTGTCACCGGAAAATCCCATACCGTTGAATTTGCCTTCAGTGGCATTGGCATCAATAATCATTGGGATACCCCTGTCAATCCCTGGGATGCCCGGAATGTCCGTATTCCCGGCGGCTCCAGCTCGGGCGCCGGGGTGTCGCTGGTGCAGGGGTCGGCGCTGCTGGCGCTGGGCACCGATACGGCCGGGTCGGTACGCATACCCGCCTCTCTCACAGGTACCGTCGGCCTGAAACTGTCGGCTTCACGCTGGCTCATGAATGGCAGTGTCCCCCTGTCCACCACGCTGGACAGCCCGGGCATTCTTACCCGCACGGTCGAGGACGCCATTTTCGGATTCCAGGCCATTGAGCGCAGCATGTGGGGGCAGGCACCGGCCATTTCCGTGCCCGCTTCGTTGGGTGCTTTCAAAATCGGCGTGCCGCGCAACTTCTTCTGGGAAGGGGTGGATACGGTGGTTGCCGATGCCGTCCAGGCCGCCATGCAAAAGCTGGGCAGCCACGGTGCGCAGCTGCAGGACATGACACTGCCCGGCTGTGACGAAGTCTATGCCATGTTCCAGGCAGGCGGCCTGGCGGCGTCCGAGCTGTCAGCCTTTCTGCATACCCACATGCCCGAGAAAATCGATCAGCTGGATCCCATGATCCGGCTGCGCATAGAAGGGGCCGAATCCATCTCGTCGGTGGATTATCTGCGTCGCTGTGCGCTGGTTGAAAAGGTATCTGCCGATGCAGCCGAACTGTTTAACGACTATGATGTCTTGCTGGCACCCACCATTGCCATTGAAGCACCCACGGTCAGCAGTCTGCAGGAAGATATTGATGTGTATCGCCAGGCCAACATGATGGTCCTGCGCAACACCAGTATTGGCAATCTCATGGGGCTGTCTGGTATCAGTATTCCGGTTGGCAAGGATAGCCACGGTGTCCCGGTCGGCATGCAGCTCATGGCTGGTCCGGGCAAGGAAGAAGTCCTGCTTGCCGCCGCAGCGCTGATGGAAAAAGCCCTTGGCACCCCGGCCAGTATTCTTGGCACATCGCCTGTTTGCCCCTGATCCGTTTCCTTCACTGTCCTTTCGGAGAAGCTCAATGAGTCATACAACAACACTCAAACGATTCGGCCTGGCTGGACTCACCAGCCTGGTCCTTGGAATATCCGGTGCGTACGCAGCCGAGCACACCCTCACCTTTGGCCACGTTCTGATCGAAGGCACACCCAACGCCCTGGCGGCAGAAGTGTTCAAGCGGGTCGTCGAAGAAAACTCCGATGGCCGCATTGCCGTCAACATCCGCCCGGCCGCTCAGCTGGGTGGCGACGTTGAAATCCTCGAACAAACACAAATGGGCATGGTGGATATCGCCATTCCGCCCACGGGCAACCTGGCCAACTTTGCGCCAAAGATGTTCCTCTACGATCTGCCCTATCTGATCCCTGACGAAGACGGCATGAAGCGTCTGCTGGATGGCGATGTTGGCCGCGAGCTGCTCGACAGCCTTGAAGACCACGACCTCTACGGCGTCAACTACTGGGGTGCCGGCTTTCGCAACATGACCAACAACATCCGCCCCATCAACGAGCCGGATGACCTCAAGAACATCAAGATGCGTGTGCTGCAGGCACCTACCCTGCTGTCCACCTACCGTGCCTACGGTGCCAACCCCACGGCCATGGCCTATACCGAAGTCTATAACGGCCTGCAGCAAGGGGTGGTGGAAGGGCAGGAAAACCCGCTGGCCAACATTGACTCCATGAAGTTCTACGAAGTCCAGAAATACATGACGCTGACCGCGCATACCTATCACACGTATGCCGCCGTCATGAACAAGGCCAAGTGGGAATCCCTCCCCGAAGACCTCCAGGAAATCGTGCGCGATGCCTTCGACAAGGGGCGTGACTTTGCCCGCGAAGCTACCATCAAGGACGAAAAGGAAATTCTCGCCCGCATCAAGGACGAGATCGAAATCATCGAGCTCACTGACGAAGGCCGGGAAAAGTTCATCGAGGCTTCCAAGCCCATCTATGATGAGTTCGAAGGCAACATTACCCCGGAGATCCTGGAGCGCGCCATCAAGGCGGCATCGGGTGAGTAATACCGTCTGAAGGAAGACCGCCATGCTAGCAGCGATCAACAAGGTCATTGATCGTGTCGAAAACGTTGCGATGATCATCTTCATGTTCGTCGCAACCGTTGTCGCCATCATTCAAGTCATCGCACGCTACGGGTTCAACAGCTCGTTGTACTGGTCAGAAGAACTCATTATCTATACCTTGATCAGCATGAGCTTTCTGGCCGGCAGCATGGGGGTCCGCTATGCCGCACATATTGCTGTCGAGGTCCTGCCCGTGCTGGCGGGGCCCAAGGTGGCCAAGGTGTTGCATGTGGTGGCCACCATACTGGGCATCTTGTTTGCCCTCATGCTTATCTGGTATGGCGGCGCCCTGAGCCTCAAAACACTAAAGATTGGCCAGCTGTCGCCGGCCATGCGGTTTCCGGTTGGCTATGTGTACGCCATCATTCCCATCTCGGGTGTCCTGATGCTGCTGCGCCACTGGTGGATACTGGTTTGCATTGTCTTTAACCGGCCCTACGAATCGTTGTCCATGGGCATTACCAGCGGTACTTGAGGATATCTCGTGGTTTCAATACTGGTTCCTGCATTTTTTGTCCTGCTGCTGTTCGGCTTGCCGATCTTTGCCGCATTGGCGCTGGCGGTCACGTTTGTTCTCAAGACAACGGGCCTGAGCGATCCCATGATCGTTCCCATGCGCATGTTCTCGGGGATGAACAACTTCTCCCTGATGTCCATTCCCTTCTTCATTCTGGCTGCCGAACTCATGCGCATCGGCGGCCTGTCCGACAGGCTGATTGCCCTGGCCCGGGCGCTGATTGGCTGGCTTCCCGGCGGGCTGGCTGCGGCCACGGTCCTGTCGTGTCTGTTCTTCGGCTCCATCTCCGGCTCCAGCCCGGCTACCTTGGTGGCCATTGGCAGCATCATGTTCCCCGCATTGGTGGCGGCCGGTTACAACCGCTTTTTCAGTATCGGGCTGATCACCACCGCTGGCACGCTGGGCCCCATTGTGCCGCCCAGCATTGCACTGATCATCTACGGCTCCGTAACGGGCACCTCGGTGGGTCGCCTGTTTGCAGCAGGTCTGCTGCCGGCCATCCTGATTGCATCCAT
>DATGUI010000071.1:0-2075 GCA_035301405.1 Burkholderiaceae bacterium | reverse complement strand
CAGCATCAGCCGCCCTTCATCGCGCAGCTGTTGCAACAAGAAAATAATGGCGTCTTCCGTGGTCACATCCACGCCGGTAAAGGGCTCGTCAAGCAAAATCACCCGTGCGTCCTGGGCAAGCGCCCGCGCAAGAAAAACGCGCTTTTTCTGGCCCCCCGACAGCTCGCCAATCTGCCTGGCACGCAGGTCTGTCATACCCACCCGCTCCAGGGCACGATCCACCGCCTGGTGGTCTGCCTTGCGGGGGCGCCTCAGCATGCCCATGTGACCGTAGCGCCCCATCATGACAACGTCTTCAACCAGAACAGGAAAGTCCCAATCCACGTCTTCGTTCTGCGGCACATAGGCAATCAGCCGCTGGCGCAAGGCCTGCCGCGCCGGCATGCCCAGGACCTGGATGTTGCCGTGCGCCAGGGGCACCAGGCCCATGATGGCCTTGAACAAGGTGGATTTGCCGCTGCCATTGACGCCTACCAATGCCGTGATGGTGCCGGCAGGGATGACAAAGCTGGCGTCTCTCAGCGCTGTATGTCCATTCCGATACGTTACCGTGGCACGAGACACATCCAGGCCCGGCGAATCACTGGTTCTTGTGTCGTCGGTAGATGCGGTACCGGCTTCTGCAGCAAGGTCGGCAGCAGTCATGGTTCCAACCCTTGTGCAATGGTTTCGGTTGTGACGCGCAACAGGTCCAGGTAGGTTGCAACGGGGCCATCAGGCTCGCTGAGCGAATCCACATAGAGCACCCCGCCGTAGGCAATGCCCGCCTCGCGGGCAACCTGCCGGGCCGGGTCTGCAGAAACCGTACTCTCGCTGAAAATTGACTTCACCTCATTGTCCCGGATGGAATCAATGACATGGCGCACTTGCTGCGGCGTCCCCTGCTGGTCCGCATTGATGGGCCACAGGTAAAGCTCGTTCAGATCGAAGTCACGCGCCAGATAGGCAAAGGCCCCCTCGCTGGTCGCCAGCCAGCGCCGCTCGGGAGCAATCCCCTGAAAGCGCTGGTGAATCGGCTCGATCAACTGACGGATCTCGTCTTGATACGCCTTGGCATTCGCCTCATAGGTGGCCGCATTGTCCGGGTCATGCTCAACCAGGGCATCACGGATATTGTCCACGTATATCAGGGCATTGTCCGGCGACATCCATGCATGCGGATCGGGCTTGTCCCGGTAAGGGCCGGAATCAATGCCCAAGGGATCTATCCCCTCGGTAATCACCACATTGGGGACATCCTTGAGGCGCTGCAAGAAGCGTTCGAACCACAACTCCAGCCCCAATCCGTTCCACAACACCAGCTGTGCGCCCTGGGCCCGGGCAAGGTCGCCTGGCGTCGGCTGATATTTGTGAATATCCGCGCCGGGACGCGTAATCGACACGACCTCGGCCGCGTCCCCGGCCACGTTGCTTGCCATGTCGGCAATGATGGTAAACGTGGTGATGACCTTGAACTTGTCTGCAGCCGCCGCCTGGGGCACCAAGCCCAGGGTGGCGACAAGAATGAGGGATCGCAAGAAGATCGACAATGAAGACTGTTTTCCGAACTGCACTGTGCTTAGCCTGGATAAAAGGTCCAATGTTACAGGAAAACAGGTCAGACCTCGTCGTCAACCTCGCGGCCAAGCTGCGCAAGCGCCGTGCGCGCGATCCAGCGCGCATCCACCTCGAAGTAATCGCGCAGGCGTGCACGGGTGTCGCTGCGTCCGAAACCGTCAGTGCCGAGCACGGCGTAGTCAGCCGGCACGGCGACACGTATGCTGTCTGCCACGGCCCGCACGTAATCACTGGCGCCCACCACGGGTGCCTGGCTGCCAGCCAGCTGCTGCGTGACGTAGGGGGTGGTCTCGGTATCGCCAAGCCGCTGTCTGCGCAAGGCATCGTGGGCGTCGCGGGCCAGCTCGGTATAGCTGGTGACGCTCCAGACCTCAACGGCCAGATCAAACTGCTCGCGCAGCAACCGTGCTGCACGACGCGCTTCATCCACGATGGGACCCGAGGCCAGCAGGCGGACATCGGGATTGGCATCGCCTTCCAGCCGATACATGCCCCGGCGTATGCCCTCTTCCACATCC
>DATGUI010000070.1:0-10001 GCA_035301405.1 Burkholderiaceae bacterium | reverse complement strand
TCAAGGGCAGGGACACCTTCCAAAAGATTCTCGCTCTTCGAAACGAATCAGAAGGCGCAGTGATGACGCTGGGCCGCCGGAGCGCAAATGCTCGGGAAGCACTCCACGTTCTGTATAAACAACCTGTAATATCGGGGCAAGACTTGGCAGAAGGAATCAATGTTTCAGCGCCCACAGCCAACGCTGTCATAACAGAGCTCATCAAACTTGACATTTTGGTGGAAATCACGGGTCGTCAACGTGGCAGGCTGTATGCTTTCCAACGGTATCTGGCACTTTTCGTCGCATAGCAACTTCAATTACACCCACTCTTGTTAAAGATTCACCCAACATTCTTTAATAATAAATGTAACTATTAAAGTAAACACTACCTAACCTGTTTTTTTCAACAAGCTCGGCTTCGCTCGGCTTCTTTCGTCCATGTTGTTCTGCTAACAAGGACTCCTCTCTACCAGTTCCAGCAACTGCTGCGGGTCAATGGCTCGACACACAGCCCCTTGCGGGCGCGCCGTAGGCGTATCTTCTGCCATCAGCATGGCATTGAGCACGGCCTCTTCAACAGCCTCCACCGCAGCCAGATAGACCGGATCAAGTATTTCATCGTTCAGGCACTCCATCTGACGCCAGGGGCCGCTGAGCTGGGGCAAATCCATATCGTTGGCTGTACTGAACGCCAGGAACATGTCACCGGAGCTGTTACCGCCAGGAGTACCGCCCCGCCCAATGCCGATGGTGCCCCGCCGTGCCAGCTTGTTGAGCTGGTGTGGGAACACGGGTAGGTCCGTGGCGATAATGCAGATGATGGAGCCCCGCTCCGTGTGCATGGCAGGAATGCGGTCGGCCGTCAGATGCTGGCCCACGGGTACGCCCAGGACATCCAGCCAGGGCCGGATGCCATGATTGGCCTGTACCAGTGCACCAATGTGATAAGTCTCTCCAGCCACACGGATGCGCCGTGACGCCGTGCCGGTGCCGCCCTTGAATTCGTAGGCAATCATGCCGGCACCGCCGCCCACGTTGCCTTCCGCGATGGCACCCGCTGCGGCCTTTTCGATGGCACGCAAGGCATGCTCGGGCTTGATGTGCAGCCCGTTTATATCGTTCAACACCCCATCGTAGGTTTCGGCAACCACCGGCATGGCCCAGAGATGGTTGTGGTGCCATGCGTCGCCGTATTGCCGGATGATCCACTGCGTGCTGGCCTGATGCGCAGCGCCGACAGCATGGGTGTTGGTCAGCAGTATCGGACCGACAAAATAGCCGCCGTCGTGAATCCAGTGGGTACCCGTCATTTCTCCATTGCCATTAAAGGCATGCTGCCCCGCCCATATCGGGCGCGGCCGCGAATCAAAGCCGGTCGGCAGGATGGCCGTCACGCCCGTTTGCACAGGCAAGCTACCCGTCTGCAAGGCGGGGTCAACATGCGAGTTCAGGGTTTCATATCCAACCAGAACGCCTGGCACATCGGTGATGGCATTGTGGTGTCCGGTCTCTCCGGGCATGGCAAGTCCGAGTTCCCGGGCACGCTGTTTATTACCTGATGCAGCGGTCGTCATTTCCGTAATTTCCTCCCCGAACGCAAATACAGCCCTCCCGAAGCAATGACAATGGAAAAGAGCAACATCATGGTTGCAATGGCATTGACCTCGGGCTTGATTCCGCGTCGTAACATTCCATAGATAAATACCGGCAGTGTGGTGGAGTCCACACCAGCAATGAAGTAGGTGATGACCAGGTCATCCATCGAGATGATGAAGGCCAGCAGCCACCCGCCCACCACACCAGGCAGGATCAGGGGCAGCGTCACGCGCCGGAAGGTCTCCCAGCCGCTGGCACCCAGATCAGCCGAAGCCTCTTCCAGCGTGTTGTCCATGTCGGCCAGACGCGCGCTGACCACAATGAACACATAACTGACCAGAAAGGTGCAATGGCCGATGATGATGGTGACGGTACTGAGGCTGATGCCCGCAGAAACAAAAAAGATCAGCAGGGAGATTCCCAGCACGATGTCGGGCATCATCATGGGCATGTACATCAGCGCGCGATACAGTCCCCGCAGCCGGAAACGGAAGCGGTAGACGGCAATGGCGATGCAGGTACCAAAAATGGTCGAGATCGTGCTGGCAATGAGGGCGGCCATCAGACTGGTTCGCACCGCGGCGTACAGCTGACTGGTGGACTCTACATAGAGTGATGACTCACTGATTTTTGTTGACTGGCCAAAAATTGCCCGATACCAGTCAAAGGTAAAGCCGTCCCAGATCATCATGTTGACCGGGTTGGCGTTAAATGAATAGATGACAATCAGTACGATGGGGGCGTACAGAAAGACAAAAAACAGCAGGCCGTACAGAGACAGCGCAATCTTGCTCGGAGTGCGACGTGACATATCAGCCCTCCCTGACCGTTTCGGTCATGTCTGCAAGGGTCTCACGGCGGGTCATGGCACGCACGTACACCATCAGCAGGCCCAGTATGGTCGCCATGACCACCATGCTGAGCGCCGCGCCAAAGGGCCAGTTGCGCGCCGACAGGAACTGCTGCTCGATCAGGTTGCCTATCATCATGACTTTTGCGCCGCCCAGCAAGGACGGCACGATGAAGTTGCCAAGACTGGGGATGAACACAATGATGGAGCCGGCCATGATTCCGGGCATGGTCATGGGAAGAATCAGACGCCGGAACGTCTGCAGCCGGTTGGCGCCGAGATCAAACGACGCTTCCGTCATGGACATGTCGAGCTTTTCGATACTGGCATACAAGGGCAGGAACATGAACGGAATGAATATGTAAACCATGCCGATCACCACCGCAAAGTTGGTGAATATCATTTCCAGTGGCTTGTCGATGATGCCAAGCCCCATCAGGGCCTGATTGATGAAACCCGTGGGCCTGAGCAGCAGTATCCAGGCAAAGAGCCTGACGATCAGGCTGACAAAAAATGGCAGCGTGATCAGGAACATGTACAGGTTCTTGCGCCCGGACGGTTGGCGGCTGATCCAGAAGGCCGTGGGATAACAGATGATCAGACACAAGAACACCGTGCTGATGGCCAGCCAGACCGAACGGAGAAACACCCACAGATAAACCGGGTCAAACGTTTCATAACGCGTATCGGCCCAGCCAAATATACGCCCGTAATTGAGGTGATAGAACACCCACTCCACGCCGCCGTACAAACCTGGCTCCAGCCAGCTGTACACGAACATCAGCACCAGGGGACACAGAAAGAACAGACCCAGGAATACGGTCGGACCCGACAACAGCCCGAATACCGTCCGGCCACGGCGCGCCACAAGGCTTGTGCTGGTAGTCATGGCGCTTCCTCTTCAACCAGACAATGCAGCCGGGACTGGGGAATCCAGAAGGCCAGCTGCGCGCCAACAGCCAGTGTTTCTGCCAGCTGCTCATCGGCATCCACCGTGGCGTTGAAGGAAATGTCGTCGTCCGTCTCGATGACCAGTCGGTAATGCGAGCCAATGAATAGCTGCTGCCTGACACGCCCGTGAAAAGCCAGGGCCGGCCCCTGGGCGGGTTCGGCAAGCGTAATGTCTTCTGGCCGGGACAGCAGTTGCAGGGCCTGCCCCGGCTGCGCACCGCTCAATGCCTCACTGGACGCAAACTGCAATGTCTGCCCATCGAAGAGCTCAATGGTGTCTGCCCCGGCGTCGCGAGCTTTCAGGGTCGCTGCCAGCAGATTGCTTTCCCCAAGAAAACGCGCTGTGAATACGTTTCGTGGCTTGCGATACAGTGTCTCGGGTGCACCAATATGCTGGATCTTGCCCTGCCCCAGCACGGCGATCCGGTCGGACATGGTGAGTGCCTCTTCCTGGTCGTGGGTAACAAACACAAAGGAAATACCCAACTCGTTTTGCAGGGCCTTGAGCTCGTGCTGCATTTTGCTGCGCAGCCCACGGTCCAATGCCGACAGGGGCTCGTCGAGCAGGAGAATGCGGGGACGGGCAACCAGCGCGCGGGCCAGAGCGACCCGTTGCTGCTGCCCGCCAGAGAGCTCGTTGATCTGACGATTGCCGTACCCGGTCAGACCAACCAGCTCCAGCATGGCCTCTACCCGCTCCTTGACTTCATCCCTGGGTGCCCGGGCGACCTCCAGACTGTAAGCCACGTTGCGCGCCACACTCAGGTGAGGAAAGAGCGCATATTTCTGAAACACCGTGTTGACAGGGCGCTGATGGGCCGGCCAGCTGGCGACATCGCGCCCGTCAATGCGGATTTCGCCTGAGTCCAGATCGTCGAAACCGGCGATCAGGCGCAAGAGTGTCGTCTTGCCGCAGCCCGACGGTCCCAGCAGGGTGACGAACTCGTTGGGGGCGATGGAAATTGATACATCGTCCACAGCGAGAATCTCGCGGGAGTCCGGCGTCAGAAAACGTTTTCTGGCATTCCGGATTTCCAGGACCGGAGAGGCTGATGCTGCCCGTGCAGCATCAGCCTGACCCGCTGACGCTGCGGTTGCCACAGACTGTTGACTCATGTATCACCTCATTGTGCCGTGGCTTTGACACGTCTCCATTCGCGGGCATACAGACGGATGTCAGGACCCAGGTCATGGAAAATCTGAAGCTTGTCCATGACTTCCTGAGGCGGGTACATGGTCGGATTGTTGGCGATCTCTTCCGGAATCAGATCGCGGGCAGGAATGTTGGTCGTGCCATTCATCTGCTGCTCAACGTTCAGGGCGGCAATCTCTGGCTTGAGATAGAACTCCAGGAACTTCTTGGCGTTGTCCTTGTTGGGTGCGCTCTTGAGCACGCACAGGTCTTCTTGATAGATGGTGGCGCCCTCTTCCGGAATCACGTATTCCAGTACATCCGGCATCTGGCTGACAAAAATATTGGCGCCCACGTACCAGTGCGCTGCGGCCACATCGCCGGACTGGACCAGCGGAATGCTGTCATAGGTAAAGGCCGAGATGTTGTCCAGCTTGTCGATGATGTAATCGGCTGCTGCGCCCACTTCGTCATCATCGACCGAGTTGACTGAGGTGCCATTCATGATGTGTCCGATGCCCAGCGTTTCGCGCGGGTCGTCGAGCAAGATGATTTTTTCACCCTGCTCGGCCAGATCGAAAAGATCCTGCCAACCCTTGATGGGCTCGTCCACCACATTCTTGTTGTAGACAATGCCGACGCTGCCCCAGGCATAGGGCAGGCAGTACTCGGCGTCGGGGTCCGTGCGGGCCCGCTTGGAATCCGGGTCGATATTCTTGAAATCCGGATGGCTGCTGATGTCTGTCTTTTCCAGCAAGTCCAACTCGGAAAGAACATCGTGCATCCACACCGACGGGAAAACGATGTCGTAACCCGTGGCACCGGCCTGGATCTTGGCCAGCATCTCTTCGTTGGTGCCATAGGTATCCAGCGACACATCCACATCGTGCTCTTCGCCAAACCGCTTGAGCACCTCCGGATTGATGTAATCGCCCCAGTTGTAGACGTTCAGCTTGCCTTCGGCCATGGCTGGTGTGCTCACCATGCTGGCTGAAAATCCCAGCACCAGTGCGCCCACCAGGGTTCTGAAACGTGAATCAACGATGGTCTCTGCTTTGTCTCGCATTGCTCTCCTCCTGTTATTCATGGCGGCATGCTGGCTCCACAGCGCCGCGCAACCCATAGAGTGCACTCTTGATAACGTTTTTGTCAAATGTTATTTTTCTGTCATGAACGCAAAAGATATCACTCAGACACAGTCCATGGCTGGTTTTTCTTCCTATCCGCAGGTCAGGTTCGAAGAATTCATCGAAGGCATGAAGGCATCCTTGCCGCGCTTGCCGCGTCAGGAAGCCAAACTGGCGCAGTACATGGTCCTCAACCAGAACACGCTTGCACTTGAAAACGGCAAGACCCTTGCTGCGAAGGTCGGGGTCAGCGAAGTCACAGTGGGCCGCCTGCTCAGAAGGCTGGGATGCAACGGCATCCGCGGACTCAAGGAACTGTTGCGCCATCAGTATTCCGAGGCGCACAGCACGCCTGTCGACTTTCAGGGAGTGGACCTGAATCTTGAAAAGGTCATGGAGGCGGAAATGAGCGTCGTGGCTGCTGTCTTCCAGCAGACTTCCAGCAAGAACTGGAAGCACGCCACCCGCCTGCTGACTGAGTCCGACCAGGTTTTCATCACCGGGTTTCAATCCGTGCGCGGGATTGCAGAAGACTTCAGCCGCCGCCTGCTGCTGGCGCGTGCTGGTGTCAGTTATCTCTCTCCACACGACAACATGCTGGGAGAATGGACGGACGATGCAGACGGCAGTGGCGACTGTCTCGTCCTGATAGACGTGGTGCCCTACGCCAGGGAGGCGGTATTACTCGCCCGCCTGGCACGGGAGCGTGGCAAGCGGTGCATTGTCGTCACGGACGAGTATTGTCACTGGGGCCGTGAGGTGGCGGATGCTGTCATCCACGCACCCTCAAAAACCGGCCTGTTCCTGGAGTCCACCGTCGGCATCGTCCTGGCCCTCAGTCTGCTGGTTGGTGCGGTCTCCACCGCACACCCAGAAGAATCGGAAGCTCGCATGCTGCGCTGGAAAGCGCACACCCGCCAGCTCAATTTGTTTTGAATCACGTCGGATGCCCTGCATACCCATATTGGGTATACGGGTTTATGCGGATTGGTATCTTGGCCCGTTTCTTATATTGTTGGTGCTCTGCAATCATGTGTTACCAGCGTGGCAAAATCAAACATTCTGGCGCTGTCTGTAATATCTACACACCAAAGGAATTGCAGCTTTACAAATTAATTATCTTCACTGGAGAACTTCTTCATGAGCACCGATAAAAAAGCCGGTATAAAACAACAGCAACCAGAACGACGCAAGTTTCTGGGCACTGCTGTAGCGGGGACAGCAGCAGCAACCGCCATGGGCTTCCCCATGATTGCCAAGGCACAGGGCCCCATCAACTTCCGATTCCAAAGCACCTGGCCAACGGTCGACATTTTCCACGAATACGCGCTGGATTTCGCTCAGAAGGTCAACGACATGACTGGCGGGGATCTCAACATCGAGGTTCTTCCTGCAGGCGCTGTCGTACCCGCGTTTTCTCTGCTGGATGCCGTCTCCAAGGGTACACTGGACGGCGGCCACGGCGTACTGGGCTACAACTATGGCAAACAGAACGCGCTGGCCCTGTACTCTTCGGGTCCGGCCTTTGGCATGGACGCCAACATGGTTCTCGCATGGCACAAGTACGGTGGTGGCCAGGAGCTGCTGGCCAAACTGTACGACTCCATCGGCGCCAACGTGGTCTCTTTCCTGACCGGCCCCATGGCTACCCAGGCTTTCGGCTGGTTCAAGGAACCCATCACCAAGACTGAAGACCTCAAGGGCCTGAAATTCCGCACCAACGGCCTGGCCATTGACATGTATACGGCCATGGGCGCATCAGTCAACGCCCTGCCCGGTGGTGAAATCGTTCCCGCCATGGACCGCGGCCTGCTTGATGGCGCCGAGTTCAACAACGCCAGCTCCGACCGTCTGTTGGGCTTCCCCGATGTTTCCAAGGTGTGCATGCTGCAAAGCTTCCACCAGGCCGCAGAAACGTTCGAAATCAACTTCAACAAAGACAAATACAACGGTCTTCCCGACAACCTCAAGGCCATTATCGACAACGCCATCGAGGCCTCATCTGCTGACATGTCCTGGAAAGCCATCCACCGCTATTCCATTGACTACATCAAGCTCAAGGAAGAAGACAACGTCAAGTTCTACAAGACCCCCGATGCCATCCTGCTTGATCAGCTCAAGGTCTGGGATGACATCATCGAGAAAAAAGCTGCAGAAAACCCCCTGTTCAAAGAGATCATGGACTCCCAACTCGAGTTCGCCGAACGGGCAGTCAGCTGGGACATGGACACCAACAACAACCGCCGCATGGCTTACAACTACTATTTTGGCAAGAAAAAAGAGTCCTGATCCACGGTAACGCCTGACGAAAACGTCTGTTTTCCCCAGTCCGGCGCGGTTGCAGAACCGCGCCGAACTTTTCAGATAACACACACGAATGAAACTGAACACTGTGTACCCGTTGCATGGGTTCAGGTCATCGGGATCCACTCATGCAAAATCTGATCCACAATATCGACAGGGTCAATCGATGGCTAGGCCATTTCTTCGGCTGGACCGTCTTTATCCTGACGCTGTTTGTTACCTACGAAGTCTTCTCCCGATACGCATTTGGCAACCCCAGGCCTTGGGCATTTGACGCCATGAACATGTTGTATGGCACCTTGTTCATGATGGCAGGTGCCTACGCGCTGGCCACCAACGCCCATGTCAGGGGTGATGTCCTTTACGGTTTCTTTCCTGTCCGCCTGCAGGCCAGCCTTGACTTGCTGCTGTACTTTCTTTTCTATTTCCCCGGTGTCATTGCACTGGTGTGGGCCGGCTACGTCTATGCGGGCGAGTCTTTTGCCATTCGCGAACACTCCAACATCACTGCAGATGGACCGCCCATTTATCCCTTCAAGATGATCATCCCTTTCGCGGGCATCTGCCTGATCTTTCAGGGCTTTGCCGAGGTCGTCCGCTGTATTCAGGCAATCAAGCGTGGCCTCTGGCCTGCCCGCATTGAAGACATCGAAGAAGTCGACGTCGACAACCTCAAGACCATGGTGACCGCAACCGAAGTCACTGATGATGCACTGATCAGTGCATCAGACAACCACCCACGAGAAGCAACATGAGAAAAGAAGCCTGGATTGGGGTTTTCATACTGGCCTGCGTTGCAGCATTCCTTGTATATATGCTGCCCCCCTTTGACGAAATCCGCGATGGCCATATCGGTCTTCTCATGCTGGGCATGATTGTCATCACCATCATGCTGGGTTTTCCCACCGCCTTCACGCTCATGGGCATGGGCGTCGGCTTCAGTTTTTACGCCTATCGAAACATGGGTCTGGGTGCCGCCTGGGAACAAACGCTGGATCTCATGGTGCTGCGTGCCTACGCGGTCATGACCAACGATGTCCTGATTGCCGTGCCGCTGTTCATTTTCATGGGCTATCTGATTGAACGCGCCAACCTGATCGAACGCCTGTTCAAGACACTGCACATGGCCATGGCCCGGGTGCCGGGCTCGCTGGCGGTAGCTTCCATTGCCACCTGCGCCATCTTTGCCACGGCAACAGGTATTGTGGGTGCCGTGGTCACGCTCATGGGTCTGCTGGCCTTCCCGGTCATGCTGAATGCCGGGTACAGTACCCGCCTGGCCGCTGGCGCCATTACCGCTGGGGGCTGTCTGGGCATCCTGATTCCCCCTTCCATCATGCTGATCGTATATGGGGCGGTCGCAGGCGTTTCCGTGGTCAAGCTGTATGCTGGCGCATTCTTTCCGGGCATCATGCTGTCTGGCCTGTACATTGCCTACATCATTGTGATCAGCAAGCTGCGACCACAATCAGCCCCGCCGTTGCCCGCCGAAGAACGGATCCTGCCGCTCACGGCCGCCACGGAACATATCTCCCGCACTTTCAGCAAACGCGCCGTACCTTCTCTGGCGCGGGCCGTACTGTCACGCGGGAAAGCGGGTGTCGAGCGTAACCATGCTTTCAGAAACCTGGCGCTTGCCCTGCTGCCCTTGTTCATCTTCATTCTGGCTGTCGGCACCAGTTACGATTACCTCACCCAGCCTGCCCCTGCCGAGCAAGACTACTCGGCACTGAGCTTTGACTCGGGTGACGACGAGCTGGCCGCCCTGCTGTCTGGTGGGGCGCTTGACGAGCCCGAGGGCGCAGCCAGCCTGGATGCCACCGAAGACGACGCGCTTGCAGCCGAAGCCGCAGAGGTCGCAGAGGCCGCTCTGGAACGACAGCCTGCGCCCTCGCTGTTCTGGTGGGTGGCTGGCATAGCCAGTGCTCTGGTGTTTGCCGCCTATGCGTTGTTCACGTTTCAGCAGCTCGAACTCTTCAAGCTCATGATCACCTCCTTCTTCCCGCTGGCCATTCTTATCCTGGCGGTGCTGGGGAGTATCATCTTCGGGTTTGCCACA
>DATGUI010000069.1:0-5599 GCA_035301405.1 Burkholderiaceae bacterium | reverse complement strand
ATCGATATCGACCAGCAGCAGGCCCAGGGTTTGAGAGTCGCGACAGGCACGCGTCCACTGATTATGCAAGACCACATCGAACTGGCGGCGGTTGGCAATGCCTGTCAGCGGGTCAGTGAGGGAGAGGGTTGCAAGCTTTTCGTTGCTTTCGGCCAGCTCCTGGGTACGCTCTGCCACGCGGCGCTCGAGATCAGCCGTGTAGTCGCCCAGGCGTCTGGCCATGGCATGCAGGGTATCCATGAGCGCACTCACCTCCCGAACGCGGGTCTTGGGTGGAGGAGCCGCCTGCAGATCGCCAGCATCCAGCTTGTGCGCCCAGGCATCCAGCCTGCCCAGGGGCTGGGTAAGCCAGTAAGCAACGTATAACGCAACCAGTGCAGCCAGAACAGAAAACAGCAGGGATAAATACGAGATTTCACGCAGTGCCTGATAATTGAAGGCGTTGATCCAGCTGCGTGGCAAAATGACGCCCAGCGTCAACGGCGGTCCGTCAGGCAATTGCAGAAGCTGCCAGTTGACCACGTGCTGTCTGGCCGCAACGGATAATAACCGGTTACCTGATGTCCCGCCTGCCTCCGCCATGGCCAGCCCGGCGGCCTCCAGTGCAGGATGATCGCTGTCCCACACCTGGCGCCGCACGGATTGCAGCGCATCACCAAAGGATTCTGCACTATCCCACGAAGAGGCGACCAGACTGCCATCCTGTTCCAGAATGAAGGCCATGCCGCCGGATTCTCGCATTTTGTCCTGCAGGAATGCACTGATCCGGATCAGAGAGATATCGGCTGAAAGGACCCCGACAAAGCGGCGCCTGTCATCAAACAACGGTGCGGATACGCCAATGCCACGACCACGGTACTGCCCCCGTTCGTCATTGCCATCATAGGGGTAGACGGAATACCACTGTAATCGCCCGCTGGTCTTTGCCTGCAGGTACCAGTGCCGCTCGCGGGGATCGAAATCGGCACTACCATTCTGCCACGCCTGACTAGGCTGATTGGCGTCGTCAACCCAATACAGGCGCATCTGTCGCTGATTCTCGATGGTGGCAGTCAGGACCCGAAGGCTGCGATCCTCGCCCGCAGGCGGTCGGCTGGCAGCAAAATACTCGCCTTCTGTCGAGCTCAGGGACAAGAAAGTCAAATGGGGCTGTACACGCAATTGCGAAAGGAAAACGCTGAGTACGGTAGACGGATCACTGACATCAAGTATGCCCTGCCGGAACAGTTCGGCATTGGATGCCGCCTGACGCGGAGCATCAAAAAAGACGGCAAGGTTTTCAGAGAGCTGGTCCGTTACCTCGGCGGCCTGCTGCTGCATGAGTTGCACCCCGGCACGTTGAATCTTGTAGTACGACACTCCTACAAATACGCCGATCAGAAGCAGCATGGGCAACAGCATGGCCATGGTTAGCGCCAGATACAAAGAAACGCCGCTGCCAGCCCGGGCCACTTCACGCCAGACGGACAGGCGGCGCGTCACCAGTGCAGTCGCCAGCAGCACAACTATTGTGCCAGTCAGACGAATTACATCGGCTCGACGATCCAGCTTCCCTTGCTCCAGGGCGGGAACTGCCCGCAATTCCCACGTCAGCTTGTCCGTGAGATTGACCACAACACCGGGATGGGCTTTGTTGAAACGCTTGCCGCTTCCCATGATGTACAGACTGGGCTGATCAGGCCGCACGGCACGGATCAGCAAGTCAAGATCGAGGTCTTGTGGTCGATAGCCGGCAAGTTCAAGCAGCGCTTCCATGTCCATGGAAGAATTGACCATGCCAAGAAACTGATTCTTGCTGTCATAAAATGGGGTTCGAACGACAATACCCTTCCGGTCAGTCTGTTGCAGCTTCACCGGCCCTTCAATGACAGTAGACCGTCCCTGTATGGTCTGACGCACTGCCGCAGCAAACTCGATGCGCCGTGTATAGTCCAGTCCGATGATGGATTCGTTGCCAATAGGCGGATGAGCGTAAACAATGGTCAGGTGCCGACTGAATGATGTACTGAATACGGCGGGATGGGGGTTGAAACCCGCAATCAGATCACTGGAATCCAGGACATCAAGGTACTCCGGATGGGTGCTGAGCTCCTGAGCCAGGAACTCGGTGTCGCGCACAACATCATGAAAAATGGCCTGCATGCGAGCCTGCAGCTGTTGCAACTGAATATTGGCAGCATCCCTCTGGGCCTGCTTTTGCATGTGCGTGTCCAACTGCTCTGTTGCCAGAATCAGTATCAGTCCAGCCAGCACCATCAAAAGAGGAATCCAGTGTGCCCGTTTCATTTTTGTATTTCCGGTTGTCACCCCTCGGTTAGAATCATACGCTTCCCGGCGCGTTGTAACGATTATAGACACTCCATACAGTCTGAATCGCAAGTTTTACTGGTATTAACCATGAGTGAAATTTCCCCGACAGGAACCTGGTCGGAATTGTTGTGGGGCCGTAACGGCCTGCGTTCTCTGGCATTGGCAGGCGGTGTCGCCCTGCATGCCATCAATGTTTATATTGTGGCGACGGTTCTGCCGTCGGTCGTCCAGGACATTGGCGGCCTGCAATATTATGCGTGGAACATGACCCTGTTCGTGGTGGCCTCGATTGTTGGATCGGCCACCACACCCAAGGGAATTGATGCCTTGGGCCTGCGCCGGGCCTTTCTGGTTGCACTGGTTGTTTTCGGTCTTGGCACCGGTGTGTGCAGTGCCGCGCCAACCATGGGCTGGATGCTTGCCGGCAGAACGCTGCAAGGCCTGGGTGGCGGACTGATGCTGGGCCTCAGTTATGCATCCAGCCGCATCCTGTTTGAACAGCGCCTGTGGCCCAAGGCCATGGCTCTGTTATCCAGCATGTGGGGGGTAGCGACACTGGCCGGGCCTGCCATAGGCGGAATCTTCGCACAGATGCAAGCCTGGCGGTGGGCCTTTGGCAGCGTGATCATCGTGACCGCGAGCCTGGCCCTGCTGATTGTCACGCAGATATCGGCCACGGCAACAACGCGCAGCGAAACGGCCGTGAGAATTCCGGTCAGACAGTTGCTGCTGATGGTGGTGGCTGTCCTGGCCGTTTCCATGGCCAGCCTGTCGCACAACCTCATATGGAATCTGGCCGGCATTGTTCTCGGCATCACCGTATCGGTCGTCATTGCGCGCATCGACGATGTGGCCGCTAACCGCCTGCTACCCACCGGTGCCTACCGGCTGGGTGGGGATCTGGGCAGCATGTACGCCTGCATGGCGCTGCTGAGCGTAGCCATGACAGCCGAAATATTCATTCCCTATTTCTTGCAGGTGGTGCAGGGGTTTTCACCCCTGGCAGCTGGCTATTTCATGGTGCTGATGTCAGCGGGCTGGTCGACGGGTTCGATACCGAGTTCGGGACGCGGCCTGGTAGTGGCCAATCGCCTGATGCAGCTCGGCCCGGTGATCTCGTCAATTTCCCTGCTGGGGCTTTCCATGGCCTTGCCCTGGTATGCGCCTGACCAATTTTCTACCGTGGTGGCGCTGATCGGCGTGTGCCTGTTTGGCATTGGTCTGGGCATTGGCATTACCTGGCCACACCTGCTGACGCAACTCTTCCACAGCTCGCCAGCCGGCCAGGAAAACATGGCATCGTCAGCCATCATTACGGTGCAGCTGTATGCCCTGGCATTTGGTGCGGCGCTGGGCGGCATGGTGACCAACGCCGCCGGGTTCACGGAACCCGGAGGACTGATTGGCAGTCAGCGGGCCGCTCTGGCGTTGCTTGTTGCACTGGCCATGGCACCCGCGTGCGCCGCCTTTCTTATTCGACCTGTCATCCGGCAAAGACGCTGATGATCAGCCAGCCATCAGTCAGGCTGATAGATGCCAGTCAGCTGGTTCCGGAAAAACATGCTATGGTAGTTGCGCAATAACGAGACACGGGGTGCTCCCTCTGGAGCTGAGAAAACACCCGTCGAACCTGATCCAGTTCGTACTGGCGAAGGGATGTCAATAAACAGGCCAACGCCGTACTTTCTCTGCTTGACACCCTTGCACCAGTTTTAGAAGGGTAGTCATGTCATCTTCCAACTCAGTACACGCCATTCAGAAGCAAGTCGTTCTGGTCACCGGTGGCGCCCGCGGCCTGGGCGCTGCCATCACCCGGGCATTCCTGAACGAAAACGCCCGGGTGGTCATCAATTACCATCAAAGCGCCCAGGCTGCCAAAGCGTTGGCTGCCTTGCACCCGGATCGCGCCCTGCCCGTTCAGGCTGACGTCACGGATCTGCAATCGGTACGTGCCTTGGTTGAGCACGCACAAGAGCATTTTGGCCAGCCCATCACAACAGTCATCAACAACGCCCTGCCCCAGTTCTCTTTTGATGCCGATGGACGCGCCATGCCCGACACCCTCGAAGCCGCTGAACTGATGCGGCAGTTTGAAGGCGTGGTCGTGGGCGCGCTTCATACCGTGCAAGCCGCCCTGGCAGGCATGAAGCAACAGGGTTTCGGGCGCATCGTCAATATTGGCACCAACCTGTTTCAGCATCCTGTGGTGCCTTACCATGATTACACGGCCGCCAAGGCAGCGCTGCTGTCGTTTACTCGCACGCTGGCCAATGACTTGGGGCCTTGCGGCATTACGGTCAACATGGTGTCGGGCGGTCTGCTGCGTACCACCGATGCATCGGCGGCCACCCCACCTGCTGTCTTTGATCTCATTGCTGAAAACACGCCCCTGCGCAAGGTGACCACACCCGAAGAGTTTGCCGATACGGCCCTGTTCTTCGCCTCTCCCTGGTCTCGGGCCGTCACCGGACAGAATCTGCTGGTTGATGGCGGCCTGGTCAAGGGCTAGGGGGTCACATGTCCAGACAAACCATGCATCTGAATCTGTTTCCCTTGGGTTGCGGCCATCACCAGGCTGCCTGGCGGCATCCGGAATCATCGGTGGAACAGCTGGGTGATATCCGCTTCCATGAAAACCTTGCCCGGTTGGCTGAACGCGGCAAGATGGATGCCGTCTTTCTTGCAGATGGCAGTGCCGCGCAAGATGTCGCCGAGGGGCCGCGCTGGTTTCTGGAACCACTGACCTGTCTGGCCGCGATGGCTCGTGCCACCAGCCATATCGGGCTGATCTGTACCGTATCCAGCACATTCTTTACCCCGTTTCATGCGGCCCGCATGCTGGCTTCACTGGATCATATCTCGGGTGGGCGCATTGGCTGGAATGTGGTGACGTCCATGTTTGACGCCGAAGCCCGCAATCATGGGTATACATCCATGCCTGACCACGCGAGCCGCTATGCACGTGCCGCCGAGTTCGTGGACGTAGTGCTGGCGCTTTGGGACAGTTGGGACCAGGATGCCTTGCTGCTGGACCGTAACGGCCAGTATGCTGATCCTGACAAGGTCAGGGCCATTCATCACCACGGCAGTCACTTTCTGGTGGATGGTCCGCTGACCGTACCCCGCCCCCCACAGGGGCATCCGGTGCTGTTCCAGGCGGGTGCATCCGAACATGGCCGAGACCTTGCCGCCCGCCGTGCCGAGGCGATTTATGCCGTTGCCAACGATCTGGAGGCGGCACAAGCGTATTATCGGGATATCAGGCAACGCGTCCGACAAGCTGGGCGTA
>DATGUI010000068.1:0-5061 GCA_035301405.1 Burkholderiaceae bacterium | reverse complement strand
TTCCCGCCCTTGTATTCACCTTCTTTGGTATCAGCCGGCACGATGACAATCAGATCCAGGGGATCAGTGGCGTCGGTCCAGGAGATCTCGATATCGCTGCCATGCACGGCGCTATCCGGAGCGGTGATCGAGACAGCGTGCTCGGCTTCAAGGGCAAGGACAACGCGGGTGTCTGCATCCGTGATGTCGAAAGCGGCTTCCGCGCCCGCCTCATCGCTGATGCGAAGTACCGACGTGTGATACGTACCGGGCTCGAGCTCGGCAGACGTGCTGCCACCCGGCTCTGAAGTATAGACAGGCTGATCATCCCCTTCTGCCTGTATGGTCCAGACGAGGTCGTCTTCAATGACGGGTCCGTCTTGGCCGCTGGTTGCTGACAATGCCACGGTAAAGCTGGCTGGGGTCACTGGTTTCTGCTCGGGCTGCTCTTCGGTGATGGTCGTCAGGGCGCTTGCCAGTTCCTGGGCATTCTGGGTGGCAAAAAACTGCCCGCCGGTATTCTCGGCCATGCACTGCAACTGATTCAGGCCTTCCGAGCCTTCTTCCAATGCAAAGCCAACGGTATGCACCTTGAGTGACACACCCAGTTCGTTCAGGCGCTCGGCTGCTTCGCAGGGATCAACATTGCAGGTCTCTTCGCCATCAGATACCAGGATGATGGTGGCAGCATTTTCCGTGTACTTGAGCTTTTCGGCTGCCTGGATGACCGCGTCGGTCATGGGCGTCTTGCCTTTTGGCGAGACGCCATCCACCGCTTTCTTGATGGCGCTGCGCTTGCCACCGACATCAACCAGCATTTCAATATCGCCGCAATCCCCCTTGCGGTTGTGGCCGTAGGCCATCAGCCCCAGACGCGTACTGTCGGGGAGCTCGTCAAGCAGGTTGCTGATGACCTTCTTGGCCACCACAATGCGGGGCTCGCCATCCATGCGGGCCCACATGGAGCCGGAGCCATCCAGAATGAGAATGGCGTCCGTTGTTGGTTCGGCAGATTCGGCCAGCGCCGGTGAGGCAGCAACAAAAAGGGAGATCAGACCAAGCAGCAGATGACGTACCATGGAGCCCTCGATAGGTGGGAGATGATGACTGATAACGGTGCACGTACACGTTAATGAATCGGGCCCGGCTTGTCGCCCTCCGAACGGACAGGTTGGAGGAGAACGGATCAATACTCTATTATTGCTCCATGCATATCTACACAATCGGCTTTACACAGAAACCGGCGCAGACGTTCTTTGATCTTGTCCGGGGGGAGGACATCAGCACCGTCTTTGATGTGCGTCTGAACAATGTGTCGCAGCTGGCCGGCTTTGCAAAAAAAGATGATCTGGCTTTCTTTCTCGACAGATTGTGCGGGGTCGACTATGTTCACATGCCCGAGCTGGCGCCCACTGCCGAGCTGCTGCAGGGATACAGGAAGCGGGTGCTCACCTGGCCGCAGTTTGAAGAGGCCTTTCTCAATCTGATGGCGCAGCGCAACATGGAGAGGTCGATCGATTCGGCAACCCTGGACAAGGGCTGCCTGCTATGCAGCGAGCACAAGCCTCATCATTGTCATCGGCGCCTGGTTGTCGACTACCTGAATCAGCATGCTGATGTCGCACTGACCGTCAGGCATCTGTATTAGTCGTTGCGTGTATCAATCATTGGCTGACTGAACACGGGAGGTGGCATCAGGGGCAACCGTGTCGCCCACCCTGATCGTGCCGGGTTGTTCCACCACTGCATACATGCCCAGCATCAACCTGCCGCTTTCCGGCAGGGGGTCGGCAAAGGCGTGGCCTTGTTGTGCCAGGCTCAGTCTGATGTCTCTCAGTGCTTGCAAGGTCTTGAAATCCGACTGCCCCGTGGCCGGATCCTGCGTCGTGATCACGCAACGTGGGACGGGCTCGATCACCCTGCACACTGCCTGACCGATGTTGATGCGCTGGTCCAGCCAGGTTTCTTCTTCAAAAGGTTGCAAGCCATCGATTTCAAACAGCATGCGAAAGCGGTTGGCCCACAGGTTTTTGGGGCCGTCCGTGGCATGGCGCACCCACGCCATGGTGGCGGTGGAGATCAGCGTGACGGGATGCACGTCGACGGCAATCGTGGCCGGGTCGGCCCAGACCAGTCGCAACGGCATTCCGGCCAGGGTACTGATGGCCTCGTTCCAGGTGTCACGGACCAGGGTGCCCCGGACGTCACGGCCATAGAAGTTGGTGACAACCTGCTTGTTCGTCAGGGCAACCCGGCCAGACACGTGCTCGCCGTCCGGCAGGGTGAGCGTCAGCCTGTTGTCCGCATCGTCATGATCGGCGCGGAGCTGCACCAGCGTGCCGGCACGCTTGCCGTTGATCAGGGCGCCGCTGTCATCAATCAGATAGAAGCGGCGGTTGCCGTGAACACCAGAAGGGCCGAGAACCACCGATGACGGATGCTGCAGGCCCACGCCCTTTACGGGCGTTGTGTTGATCCGGGTGACCGCGATGGACATGTCAGCCCCGTGTTACTTCAGCCATTCATCTTCGGCGTCGTCCAGGACGTCGCGCTTGTCGAGCAGATCCCAGACGAAGGTCATGACACGGATGTAGTCCTGATCATCAGCCGGCAACATGAAACCCAGTTCGTTTCTGGGTGTCAGGGGATTATCCACGAACAGCGCGGCCAGACGATCGTCTTCATGGCTATAGTGCAGTGCCTCAAAGGTTTCCGTAATCATGATGTCACCCTTGCCTTCGGCGATCAGCCCGGGAATTTCGGCGTTCTTGTCATGCGTGCTGACTTCGGCGTCCGTCAGGTGCTCAAGGACGAATTCTTCGTTGGTGCCACCGGGATTTTTGATGACGTGCACCGAAGGCTGGTTGAGATCATCTACCGACTCGTATCTGGATGCGTCGTCCTTGCGGGCCAGGGCCACCTTGCCAAAGGGTGCATAGCCGGGCAGCATGGCGAGTTGGCTGATCCGGGGCACGGTGCGGGTGATGCCGCCAACGGCGATGTCAAATTTGTCAGCCTGCAGGTCTGTGACCAGATCCGGCCAGGATGTATCGATGTATTCAATTTCGACACCCAGCTCAGCCGCCATGGCACTGATGAGATCAATGTCATGGCCCTCGTAACCGTCGTCCGTCTTGATGGCAAAGGGCTTGTAGTCGCCAGGTGTGCCCACCCGCAGGATCTTGTTATCGATGATGTTATCCAGACGCGGGCCAGCCTGGGCGCCGGTAGCCACGGCCACGGCAAGGGCGGTACCGGTAAGCAGTTGAGTCCATTTCTTCATGATTTCTCCTTGTTGGTGCAGAGGGTGGCAACATGGCCAGGCGAGTCATTATAGGCACGTACGAGGCATGTGCGAAGGAGCAAGATCACCCGTTCGACGGTACATGCCCGGGCCCTTGGCGGGCCGGTGCGCGAACTTGTATTCGGAATTTACAAGATCACGCCGCTTGGCTAGACTACTATAATGCCCAGTCCGTTTTGGAACGGTCGGCCGAGCCCAGAGCCCGGAAAAACCGGTCAAGACGGTACCTCACAGTTACACGCTTCAGGAAGTCTCGCATGGCAGGAAAACGCATCGCATACCAACCGGTAAATTCGCTCAAGTCCCCACGCTTCACAGGGGTGCGCACCTTCATGCGGCTTCCCCATGGTTCGGATCTCGAGCCGGCCGATGTCGCCATCTTTGGTGTTCCGTTTGACTGGGCAACGTCCTATCGGGCAGGCGCGCGCTTTGGCCCGGCAGCCATCCGCGATGCTTCCTCCATACTGAAAACCTACTGCCCCATGGTGGGTGTCGATTTGTCCGAGAACCTGTCCATTCTTGACTACGGTGACTTCGCCACTTCGCCGGGTTACATCGAAGACAGCTTTGACAAGATCGAAGCGCAAATCGCAACCCTCTGCAAGGCGGGGGTGATTCCTGTCGGCATGGGGGGTGATCACGCCATCTCATTGCCGCTGCTGCGGGGTCTGACCAAAGTCCATGGTGGACCCGTTGCGCTGTTGCATTTCGATGCGCACAGCGATACCGCGCCCGACTACTTCGGCCATCCCTATAACCATGGCACGCCTTTTTACTGGGCGCTCGAAGAGGGCCTGATCCAGCCCGAGCACTCCATTCAGGTGGGCATACGTGGCCCGCTTTACGGCAAGGATTCACTCGACTACCCACTGAGCAAGGGCATGCGCATCATCAGCGGGCCCGAGCTCCATGACATGGGTATTGCCAAGGCGGTTTCCATCATCCGCGAGCGCATTGCCAACCAGCCCGTGTACGTCACCTTTGATATTGATTTTCTCGATGCGGCCTATGCCCCTGGAACCGGCACACCCGAAGTTGGGGGCTTTACCACCTACCAGGCTCAGCGCCTGCTCATAGACAGCTGTCTGGGCATGGACCTCAAGGGCATGGACCTGGTCGAGGTTCTGCCCGCACACGATCATGGCGATATTACCGCCCTGGCGGGCGCATCGCTCATGCACGCCTTTCTGGCCGTATTGGCCAAGAATCGCAGCTGATCCCCTTTGACGCCTGCCAACGGCAGCATCATGGTTCATTTACGCATATAACCCGTCAGACATTACATTCAAGCGATAACAGTCCCAGGAGAGACACATGAATTCCCGCACCATTTTCAAGACCACGCTGCTTGGCGTGGCCCTGGCATTTGCTGCCACGTCCGCATCAGCCGACAATATCCGGCTGCGTTTCCATACCTATTACGGTACTGAAATGGATGCCATCGCCAAAAAGATGCAAGACATGGTCCGTGAAGAAAGCGACGGCAGCATGCGCATCCAGTATTTCCGTGGCGGTGAACTGGTCGACAGCGACCAGTTCGTGGAAGCCACTGCCGGTGGCACCATTGACGTCGCCTACGGCGTAGGCAGTTACTGGCCTGGCCAGGTCGACATTGCCAACATTGAAGCCGGCCTGCCGGGGGCATGGACCAGCGCCGACGAAGCACGTGAAGTCTTCGAACAGCTCAACCCCATCCTTGAAGAAGCCTACGAAGAAAAAGGCGTCAAGCTCATTGGCCGTGGCTTTGGCAGCAACTACGATTTGCTGACCAAAGAGCC
>DATGUI010000067.1:0-10907 GCA_035301405.1 Burkholderiaceae bacterium | reverse complement strand
GCACAGCGCGGTGAGCTGTAAATACATGGCACCTGCAAAGGTGCCATTTTTTTGCACTGCGTTTTAAAAGCTTAAGAGCACAGTGACTTCCTTGGTTTATAAGCAATGAGCTGAATAGCTATCCACCATCCGCCTTTGAATGTGGGCGGACAAAATAGTTGGGAACTATGACACGAAAGATGGAAACTTAACAAAATAGTTGAGAACTTTTAGAGGTCCAGTTATGCTGTGAAAAAGCATACTGGACTTTTATTATGGCTAAAGCAAAATCTTCATTCTCAGAAGTACAAATTGCCCGTCGTATTAAAGAGGGGCGTGGCGTGTGGTTAATGTAGATTCGTTAGCAGACATGAGTCGATTTATTGTTATGGACCACGCCGCATATTATCTAAATGCGAACAATCATGTCGTAATCAAACGTTAAAACAGCATAAGTGCCATCAATCCGGCTTTCGTGCCAGCATGGTCGCAAACTGCAATCGCGCCCCGTTGTGCATAGTGCCAAGGTCTTCGTTGTACTTGATGAGCTCCCATCCTTTGTAAATCGTGCTGAGCTGCCCCGTGGCAAACGTAAACGGGAAAGGAAGCGGGCATGGGTGCTCGTCGGTATTCATGGCGCAGACGATCAGATTGTAACCACCCGGCAAGGTGCGCTCCTGCATGTCGGAAAGCACCGCATCAATCCGCGCCGGATCAAGAAACATCAGAGTCACAGTGCACACAATAAAACCATAATCGCGCCCAATATCAGCATGGCTGATGTCATATACCTGCGCATTGATGTTGCCGATTTGTTCGGCGCCCACAATCTGCTGCAGCGTATTGATCGCGGCGGGATTCTTGTCGACGGCCGTCACGTCAAAGCCGAGCTGACTCATGTACAGGGCGTTGCGCCCACTTGAACTGCCCATGTCCAGGACGGCACATGGGGCAATACGGCCGCATGCCTCGACGACTTCACTGTGCGCGGGGTTCAAGCCATATTGGCTATTGATATCAGTTGCCATACTACTTTCCAGACTCAATATGAATAAACAAGACTGATATGGTACTACTTTACACACCCTGCCCAAGATGTCTCTAAAAGATTCATTGGAAACAAATACTTGCTTAAGCGAGGCTGTCATACATCCTTCATACAAGTGCCACAGAACTGAAATCTGAGTGTCCTATACTTTCCTTCGTCCAAACCAGCCGCCACCCCTGCCGGGTTGCGGTGCAACGAAGGAAATACACCCATGAATATCAACCGCCGCGAAATGATCGGCTTGACCGCCAGCCTGCTGACCACAATGATGGTGCCAGCCTGGGCCAATTCCAATCCATCTTCAAATGAAAAGCGCATTATCCGCGTCGCGGCCTCTGGCCTGACGATTAACGGGACGCTGGCCACCTTGCGCGAGCAGAGCAACGTTGGCCGTCGCATTCTGCCTTCCATTCTGGAACCTGTCATCGCCACCGATGGTCTGGGCGATCTGAGTCTGGAGTCCGGCATTGCCGAATCCTGGAAGCGGATCAGCGACAGCGTGGTGGAAGTCAAGCTGCGTGAAGGCGTGATCTTTCACAATGGCGATGAAATGACCGCTGAAGACGTGGCGTTCAGCTTCAGCCCCCAAGTGATGTTCGGCGACACCCAGCCGCATCGCGGCGACGGGGCCAAGACCATCAGGGCCCAGGCTAATTCCCCCATCCGGTCCAGCGGTACGCAGTGCCCTCCAGAGGTCGCCGCAGTGGGCCGCCGTCTGTGGCCCTCACTGGAAGAGGTCAAAGTCATTGACAAGTACACGGTGCAGTTCATCAACGCCGTCGCAGATCCCACCCTGGAAGGCCGCCTTAGCCGTATGGGTTGCGACGTCATCAGCAAGCGGCACTACCTGGAATCGGGTGACTGGCATGCTTGGGCAGCGGCCCCGGTGGGTACCGGGCCCTTCAAGGTAAAAAATCACCAGGCTCACCAGCAGCTTATTCTGGAACGCCACGATAAATACTGGGGTGGTGCGCCTGAAGTTGACGAAGTGCACTTCTACGAGGTGCCCGAACTGGCGTCACGCATCAACGGCATGCTGGCGGGCGAATACGACTACGCCACCGACATTCCGACGGATCAAATTCAGACCATAGAAGGCGCCGACCAGCTGGAGTTCGTGGGTGGACCCATCCTGAATCACCAGATCACCTGCTTTGACAAGGCCCATCCCGTCCTGCAGGACCCCCGCGTCCGTCTGGCGCTGGCCCACGCCGTAGACCGACAAATG
Organism: Burkholderiaceae bacterium; assembly: GCA_035301405.1. Taxonomy (GTDB): domain Bacteria; phylum Pseudomonadota; class Gammaproteobacteria; order Burkholderiales; family Burkholderiaceae_B; genus JAJYRX01. The sequence continues at coordinate 8,652 of DATGUI010000067.1, read as the reverse complement.
ATTGTCGACATGATGTGGGATGGCCGCACTGTCGTACCCAAGGGTCTGCAGTTTGATTTCTATGGCCCGATGCTGGTCGAAGACCACAACGCGCCTGCCTACGATCCCGACAAAGCCCGTGAGCTTCTGAAAGAAGCGGGCTACAACGGGGAAGTCATCCCCTACCGTGTGCTGAACAACTACTACACCGGTCAGGTCCAGAAGGCACAAATCATGGCGGAAATGTGGCGGGCAGTCGGTGTCAATATTGACATACAAATGGTCGAGAACTGGTCGCAGGTGTATGACCAGTCCAGCCCTCGCGGCATACGTGACTGGTCCAACTCGGCCGGCTTCAACGACCCCGTCAGCTCGCTGGTGCAGCAGCATGGGCCTAACGGCCAGCAACAGCAGATCGGCGAATGGACCAACGAAGAATTCAACCGCCTGTCAGCCGTTCTGGAAAACTCCACAGATCAGGACGAGCGCAAAGAGACGTTCGCCCGCATGCTGCAAATTGCGGAATATGAAGACCCGGCTTTCATGGTCGTGCACCAGACAGCGGCCTTCTATGCCAAGCGCAAAGACATTGACTGGAAGTGGTCACCGACCTTCTACATGGATTTCCGCAAAGGCAATACCACCTTGGTGTCGTCATAATGAGTGCCGTCCTTACCCCCTTTTTGGCCCGCACAGGCTGGGATGCAGGCCGGCAACGGCCATCGGTCCGGCCCATGCTGGACAGCCTTGCCGCCCGGCAGGCCGACGACCAGGCCTTGCTGCGAATCCGCGACCTGAAAGTCTCGTTCGACAACGGCACGCATCTGGTGCCGGTCCTGCACGGCGTGGACATGGACCTCAGGCGTGGCGAAACACTGGGTGTTGTCGGGGAATCAGGCTGCGGGAAAAGCGTGACCTGGATGGCTGTCATGCAGCTGCTGGGATCACGCGCCCGCATCGAGGGCGAGATTCTGCTTAATGGCCAGAACATCGCCAATCTGCCCGAAAAAGCCATGACGCCCATTCGCGGTCGGCGCATCGCCATGATCTTTCAGGATCCATCTTCAAGCCTGAATCCTGTCAAGACCATCGGTGCCCAGATGATGGAGGCCGTCAGGCTGCATCAGGGCATCAAGGGCGCAGCCGCACGGGCCGAAGCAATACGCCTGCTAGATCGTGTCAACATTCCAAGCGCCGAACAGCGCATGCGATCCTGGCCTCATGAGCTATCGGGCGGCATGAACCAGCGTGTCATGATTGCCATGGCGCTGGCGGGCAAACCCGATCTGCTGGTCGCCGACGAGCCGACAACTGCACTGGATGTGACCATCCAGGCACAGATACTGGAACTGCTGCAAGAGCTGCAGCAGGATACCGGCATGGGCATGGTGCTGATCTCCCATGATCTGGGGGTGATTGCACAGGTCTGTGACCGCGTGTCGGTGATGTATGCCGGACGTGTTGTGGAAAGAGCCGAAGCAGATGCCCTGTTCTCTCGCGCACGTCACCCCTACACCCAGGGCCTGATGGCCGCCTTGCCTGAACTGGAAGGGCCCATCCGCCGCCTGGAAGCCATACCAGGGACCGTGCCCTCGCCTGCCGCCATGCCACGCGGATGCAGTTTCGCACCGCGCTGCAAGCATCGCGAAGCACGCTGTGATGCGGAAATACCCGTCCTGGCCGGAACGACCGAGGATCATCTGACCGCATGCTGGAGACAGGACGCATGACTCTTCCTGAACACCAGACGGGCCTGATGCCCTCAGCGCCGCAATCTGACCCGGCGAGCCGCGTCAGCGCACAGCAGGACGCTGGCGCCCCGCTGCTGCAAACACGCTCGCTGGTACGGCACTTTCAGGTCAGGCCCCAGCGCAAGCTGCTGGCCCGTGCCCTGACACTGAAAGCAGTCAGTGATGTGTCGTTCGATATCCATGCCGGCAAGACTCTGGGTCTGGTCGGCGAATCAGGATGTGGCAAGTCCACCACCGCGCGTCTCAGCCTCGGACTGACTCCGGTGACATCCGGTGAAATCTCCTTTAATGGCGAGTCCGTATCGGGACGTCGCAATGCCCGTTGGCGTGAAATGCGCCGCCACATGCAAATGGTCTACCAGGACCCTTTGAGCGTTCTCGACAAGCGTCTGCCCGTACTGACTCAGGTTGTAGAACCGCTGGATATCTTTGCCGTCGGTGCACGCCGCGAACGGCTGGATCAAGCACGGGCCATGCTGAGCGAAGTCGGTCTGAATCAGTCGCTGTGGGGCCGCTACCCGCATGAACTGTCGGGCGGGCAGCGTCAGCGTGTGGTGCTTGCCCGCGCCCTGATACTGAGCCCGCGTCTGCTGGTGTGTGACGAACCCATATCGGCCCTGGATGTTTCCATACAGGCGCAAGTCATCAATCTGCTACAGGACCTGCAGCAACAGCACAGGCTGGGCATGCTGTTCATCAGCCACGATCTGAAGGTGGTACGCCAGATCTGTGATGAAGTCGCCGTGATGTACCTGGGCCGCATTGTCGAGCAGGGCAAGCCCCAGGAGCTGTTCACGGCACCCGCACATCCCTATACCCGGGCCTTGGTATCGGCCATCCCCACGTTGCAGCGCGGGAAGGATCACAAGCGCATTCTGCTGGAAGGCGATCCGCCCAACCCCATCGACATGCCTTCGGGTTGCGCATTCCATCCCCGCTGTCCAATGGCAACAGCCCGCTGCCGTGAGGTCACCCCGGCCCTGCAGACCCTGCCTGATGGCCGCAAAGTCGCCTGCCTGCACGTCAACAACATCTGAATCATGATTCATTATCTGTCCGAGCGCGTATTCCGGCTGCTCATCACCCTATTTTTGGTGCTGAGCTTTGCCTTTGTCATTTTGCGTCTTTCCGGTGATCCCGCGCTGATCATCATGTCCCCCGACGCACCCGCCGAGGCCGTCGAGGCCTTTCGCAAAGCCTGGGGCTTGGATGCCCCCATCTGGCAACAGTATGTGGGTTATTTCGTCAACCTTCTGCAAGGCAATTTTGGCGTGTCCATGAAGGATAACGTGCCCGCCATGCAGATGGTGCTGGAACGTATTCCGGCGACACTGGCCATCACCGTACCCGCGCTGATCCTCCAGCTGCTGATTGGTGTACCGGCAGGTGTCTATGCTGCCCTGCATCACAACTCGCGTCTTGATCGCATGCTTATGGGCTTTTCCATTGCGGGGCACACCTGCCCCAGCTTTGTACTGGCCCTGTTTCTGGTCCTGATCTTTTCCGTGACACTGGGCTGGCTGCCCACAGGGGGCTACGGCACCATCCAGCATGCCTTGCTTCCCATTCTTACCCTGTCCCTAGGTGGTGCCGCCATTCTGGCCCGATTCACACGGTCGGCCATGGTGGAAGTCATGGGGCAGCCTTACATCCGTACCGCGCTGGCCAAGGGCCTGAGCTGGCGCCAAGTGGTGTTTCACCACGCCCTGCCCAATGCCGCCATTCCGACCGTCACGCTGATCGGCATGATGGTGGGCGGGCTGATCGCCGGAGCAGTGGTGGTGGAAACCGTATTTTCCTGGCCGGGTGAAGGCCGTCTGCTGGTGACCGCCGTCGCCAGCCGCGACTTGTCCGTGGTCCAGGCCATTTTGCTGGTTGTCGCCGCCTGCATGGTGATTGCCAACCTGATTGTTGATGCCTTGTATGTCATCCTGGACCCGCGTTTGCGGTCCGGTAACCGGGGAGCCAAAGCATGAATCGAAATACAGCAAGCCTGCCTTCCCACTTTCAGCGTTCGCGCAGCAATGTCCGGGCCTTCCTTAAAGCCTGGCCACCCCTGGTCCTGTTCAGCCTGGCCTGGTTGGCCGCGATGCTGCTTATCGCCCTGCTGGCCCAATGGATCATGCCCTATGGCTTCAGCGAGATCAACCTGCGTGCCCGCCTTCAGCCACCGGCTTTCTTTGGCGGCACCTGGGACCACGTGCTGGGCACCGACGAACTGGGTCGCGATGTGCTTTCACGCCTCTTTTCCGCGATCCAGATCAGTCTGTTGATCGCCTTCGCATCGACCGCGATTTCAACCGCTCTGGGCGTAACCCTGGGCATGCTGGCCGCGCATTTCCGCAGCTGGATTGAAAATCTGGTCCTGGTTCTGATCGACTTTCAGGCGTCCATGCCGTTCATGATCATTGCCCTGGCCGTACTGGCTTTCTTTGGCAATTCACTGGCGCTTTTCATCTGCCTGATGGGCTTTTACGGCTGGGAGCGGGCTGCACGCATTGCGCGCAGCTTGACGATCGCCGCCAACGAACAGGGATACGCCGCAGCCACTCATGACCTGGGCGCATCGGCCGGACGCGTCTACGGCCGACACGTACTGCCCAATATTGCCAGCACCATCATCGTCAATATCACCGTGACCTTTCCCGGCGTCGTACTGCTGGAATCGGGTCTGTCGTTCCTGGGTTTGGGCATCCAGCCACCCATGGCGAGTCTGGGCAACATGGTGGGTTATGGCCGCGACTACCTGCAGTCCGCACCCTGGCTGTTGCTCAGCCCCAGTATCGTGATCGTGATGACCACATTTTCAATCAGTGTCCTGGGAGATTGGCTGCGTGACCGGCTGGACCCGTCCGCCAGCTGAATTCCTAATTTTTTTGTATTAAAGGCAGTTTCATGAAACCAAGAAAGAATGTTCTGTTGATCGTTGTGGACCAATGGCGTGGCGATACGCTTCCCATGCTGGGCCATCACATCCAGTTGCCCAATGTATCGCGACTGGCGAAAGAAGGCGTCACCTTCGCCCACCACTACACCCAGGCCGTGCCCTGCGGTCCCGGCCGCACCAGTTTGCTGACCGGTATGTACATGATGAACCACCGGGTGGCGCAAAATACGATTCCCCTTGATGCGCGCCATACCAACGTGGCCTGGGAATCACGCAAGGGCGGCTACGAGCCTGCCCTGGTCGGCTACACCACCACGACACCCGACCCCCGCTATACCGACCACGGCGACCCCCGATTCAAGGTGCTGGGCGGGGAAATGGAAGGCTGGCGTCTGGTGGGCGCCTGGGGCCTGAAGATGGAATCCTACTTCGCCTGGGCGTCCCATCGCTGGCCCGACATGCCGGAAACCCCGGACGACATGTGGCTGCCGCGCGGTGCCGATGCCGACGACATCGGTGCCACCAGCAAGCCCTCCGTGGTTCCGGCCGAGTTTTCAGATACGTCGTTCTTCACTGAAAAAGCCCTGGAATACCTGCACGGCGTGCGCAACAAGCCGTGGTTTTTGCATCTGGGCTATTACCGCCCCCACCCGCCCTTCATCGCGCCCGAGCCTTGGAATTCGATGTACGACCCAAAAGACAGTCCTGATCCGATACGGGCCGAGAGTGTCGAAAAAGAAGGCGAACAGCACCCCTTGCTTGACTTCTATCTGAAGAACGTCGATCGCGACCGGTTTTTCCGCCATGGCAAGGGGCTGGGCAGCGAGATGTCGGTCGATGAGGTCAAGCAAATGCGTGCAACCTATTACGGGCTGATGAGCGAAGTCGACGCACAGCTTGGCCGCATCTTTGATTTCCTGGAAGAAACCGGGCAATGGGATGACACGCTGATCATCTTCACCAGTGATCATGCCGAGCAGCTTGGCGATCACCACCTGCTGGGCAAAATCGGCTATTTCGATCAAAGCTACCACATTCCCATGATCATTCGTGACCCCCGTCCCGAATCGGACGGCAGCCGTGGCATGATCGTTCGCGAATTCACGGAAACCGTGGATACCACGCCCACCATTCTTGAATGGATGGGCCTGCCCGTGCCACGCACTTGCGACGGCGAATCACTGCTGCCCTTCCTGGCACAGGGCAAGGCGCCCGAAGGATGGCGCCAGGAAGTGCACTACGAATTCGATTTCCGTAACATTTTCTATTCCCAGCCCGAAGAGCATGTTGGCACAGGCCTGGATGACAGCTCTCTAGCGGTCATACAGGACCACGATTACAAATATGTGCATTTCGCCAGTGGCGACCCGCTGTTCTTTGATCTGAAGAACGACCCGGGTCAGTTCAACAACGTGGCGGGTGATCCAGCCTATCAGACGGTCATGTTACGGTATGCCCAGAAGATGCTGTCGTGGCGCATGCGCTACATGGACCGCACTCTGACCGGCTACGCAGCCACACCTGAAGGACTCTTGAAACGTGCCTGATGTCATGAAACAAGTACTTGCATTGCACCCCCTGCTCACCGAAAACGACGTAAAGGGTCTGGTCTTCGACCTCGACGGCACCCTCATCGACAGCGCGGCCGATATCATTCATGGCATGCGACTGACGCTCGAGCAGTCGGGGCTGGGGCGATTGCCGGACGATTATGTTCCCGACAACCTGCACGGGACCAGCGCCGGCATCCTGCGCCATGTCATGCTTGATATGGGCTGGACCATTCCGGATGATCTGGCCCCATTGCAGGCAGCGTATATTGAAAACTACACCTCATTGCGTCATCAGAATACGCATCTGTACCCAGACGTGCTGACTGTGCTCGATGCCTGCCGCGAGGCAGGCATTCCAATGGCCATCTGCACCAACAAGGTGCATGCCAGTGCACTGACCGCGCTTCAGAAGGTCGGACTTGAGGGGGTTTTTGACTTCGTCACGGGCTGCGACACCTGGGCCCAGGCCAAGCCGTCTCCTGTTCCGTTGCTGGAAACCATACACATGCTGGGGCTTGAGCCGCAGCAATGCCTGTATTTTGGGGATACATCGGTAGATGCAATATGCGCCCGCGACGCTGGTGTGCGTTTTATTTTGCATCAATCGGGCTATGGGGACACCGCCCTTAAAACACAGCGCCAGCACTTTTCTTTCAAGCTATGGGACGAGCTGCTGACCTGACCGGACATCCAAGAGTGTTGTGATGGAAGCGTGCAGAGCCGACTATCCGCGACGAAGAAAGCAAAGCCACTTCCACCACAACACGACCCATCAAGATTAAATTAGAAAATAGAAATATAAAGCATAAAGTCCCGCGCAGACCCAATCGCCTGATTCACCCGCATTGGCTGACGCCCAAAAGTTGGGAGAAACCGAATTTCTGCATAGCGAGCTTGGACTATTAGGTGAAACGAACGATGCCCGATCAAAGGTCTTTGGTATCGAGTCTTTGCAAGCATACGCGACCAACCATTCAAGCGGCCGGTCATTAATGGGCGCTCAGAACGAAAATCAAAACACCAAAAACCATCGCAAGACTACCGCTCGCATCGAAAAAAAACGTGACACAGCCCGAACCCACAGGGACGATTTAGAGTCACTTTATGGCGAGATCGAATAATGAAAAAAGACTCTAAACAACATATGACAGACGAAACGGCACGAGACAAAGTCTTGGAGTTGATGACAAAACGCCTGAACCATCCGCACATCCACAAGGTGATACAGGAAGTGGAAGCGCTAGAAACACTAGGTCCCAATCACATTCTCATGGTGACTGGCCCAACAGGCGTCGGGAAAACGACTTTAACCCACATTTTGCGCAACCGCCTTCTCAAGCGCTACGAACCTTTGATGCAACAGGATCCGGGAGCTATTCCGGTACTGCTTACCGAATCACTGCCACAAAACGCACGAGCTTTACTTGTCTTAGAATCAAAACTGCCTCAATCACTTATCCCTTTGCGAAATATGCTGGGTGTTGAAGTTATTGAAGGTGTTTCGCCCAAGAATGGCTAACAAGTTGCTGCACGCAGAAAAATTACTCGCTGCGCTCGCAATTTTCCGGTGAGCAAGGCGTTATGAGCCTCTCAGAGAAAGGAGAAACGATGAGTAATGAATTTATTCCGCGCTGGGGCGGTTCAGTTTTTGCCTGTGATTTTTGCGGTGCTGAAGGTATGCAATGGACTGAGGTATCACCGGAACAGTGGATGCCTTATGATCTCTTGAATAAGGAAGTCCACAATTGCCCAAACAAAAATATCGATAAATTAACCCGTGATCAGGTTCTTGAGCACCTCCAAAATATCGGATTCGAAGCCTATATACCGAGAACAAGCTCATGGAAGTTTGCCTTTATTGCGAGCAATCAAAGTCAGTCTATCTACTTTTTGGTCGGCAAAAGAGGAATAGATTTTAAACTTTATAACTTCGTCAGAGAAACAAAACTCGACGAGAAAGGGAGGCTGTTTACTGATGGGGGGGAGATGGTTAGAAATTACTATCGTGAAAGCGATGTAAACATTCATGAGCTAATTTTGGAAATTGCGTCTCGCTTAGTTACAAATACACCAATAGATGAATCCTTCACTTCTGGTCATGGTAAGTCTTGGCAAGAGCAGAAAGCCGAGTACATCAGAAGCCTGCCCAAATCAACGGAGTCTGCTGCTAGGGATGAAATGAGGGATATATACGAAGCAATCTCACCAGGTGATGGAGAAGATGCTTATTTGGGTGATGGGATATGGATTAGTTCCGATGGCTCTTTGGATGATAGAGGGCGGTAGCAATGGCTCATAACAATCCAAATCTGGTGCACCGGTGGGTAACAGAAAATCGGCGCTCTGCTACGAGCTCCGCTTTGAAACGCTTGCTATAGGTACGGCGTTTTCTCTTGGTACTCTCTATAGGATGCATAAGATAGTGTCCATCAAAATTATGATGGACACTATTTTTCACTTATCCGAAGCGCACCTCAAGATG
>DATGUI010000066.1:0-18121 GCA_035301405.1 Burkholderiaceae bacterium | reverse complement strand
CGCAGGTGGCCGTGAAGTCATCTACAAGGTCGAAGACAACGAAACCAGCACCAAGGGCACCATAGACAAGACCCGCAAGCTGGTGATGCAGGACAAGGTTGACGTCATCATTGGCATGATTGCCAGCCTGGAACACGTGGCGGCCCGCTCGGTCACCACACCCGCCAAGAAACTGCTGATGTACTGCTGCTATTACGAGGGCGAAGTGTGCGATCGCTATTACGCGTCCACCGGTCAGGTACCCAATCAGCAAATCATGCCGACCACCGAATGGCTGACAGAAAACGTGGGCAAGTCCGTCTACATCCTGGGCTCTGACTACATCTGGCCGCGTCGCAGCTCGGAAGTCATCAAGACGGCTTTCGAACAGAATGGTGGCAAGGTTCTGGGGGTTGATTTCTTCCCCTTCGGGACACAAGACTTCAGCACCTCCTTTGACCGCATCAAGGCCGCCGACCCCGACATCGTCTGGATCATGGTTGCCGGCGCTGATGCCGTCACGGCGCTCAAGCAGTATCGCAGCTTTGGCATGAAGCCACAGCTTGTGGGTAACGGCATGGACGAAATCTACAGCTTTGCCCACCCCGAGCTGACGGAAGGCGTGATTGCCAACCAGGCTTATTTCATGGGCCTGGATACACCCGAGAACAAGTCTTTCATCGAGCGCTACCATGCCAAGTTTGGCGCAGGCAAACCCATCAACGCCATAGGTGAATCCGCATACGATGCAGCATGGCTGTATTGCCTGGCTGTTGCCAAGGCGGGTACAACGGATGTCGAGAAGGTCATCCCGGCACTGAGCCAGGTAGAGTTCGAAGCCCCGCAAGGCCACGTGAACTTCTCTGCACACAACAACCACATGCGCAGTAACAGCCTGCTGGCACGCGCCAACGCTGAAGGCATGTGGGAAATTGTCGAGAACTTCGGCCAGATCGAGCCCGACATTCCCGGATGCAATCTTGCCTGACGGTACACCTGTTCACGACAAAAAGGGGGGCGACCCCCTTTTTTAATCTCCTGATTACCTGCTGTGGCGACATATCATGAAGTCAGAAATCCAGACCCTCCTGAACCAGCTCGAGTGCGGACATACCGACGCACAGACGCTGGTGGAATCCTGCCTGCAACGCATCGAGCAGGACAATCCGCGCATCCATGCCGTTACCCAGGTTCTGGGCGATACGGCTCGCGAAACGGCAAGAAATATCGATGATGCCCGCCACAACGGCGCAGCATTGGGACCCCTGTCCGGGCTGCCTGTGCTCATCAAGGAAAACATTGATGTCCGGGGTGCCGTATGTTCTGCCGGCATGCCCCTGTTTGCCCAGTACCGTCCCGCCGAAGACGCACCCATCGTGCGACACTTGCGCCAGGCAGGTGCCATCATTCTTGGCATGACTGCTTCCGACCCGGGTGCGTTCGGGGTGCGCACGGATGTCACCACGCACCCGCAGGCCCCCCTGCACTCTGTCGGGGGCTCCAGCGGGGGCTCCGGCGCTGCCATGGCTGCCGGCTTTGCCCCGGTTGCCCTGGGAACCGATACCGGGGGCAGCGTACGCATCCCGGCTGCCTGTTGCCTGACAGCCAGTCTCAAGCCCACCTTTGGGCGTCATGACCTCACGGGCATCCGGCCGCTGGCGTGGTCGCTGGATCATGTCGGGCCCATGGTCAGACGGGTTGCCGACATTGCACCCATCCAGAAGGCGCTTGACCCGGGCTTCGCGGCCACCCGCTCCGGACTCAACGTCCAGGACATGGTGATCGGATTTGATCCCGCCTTCCATGCAGATGCTGACGCTGAAATCAGGCATGCCATGGAAGCCGTGCTGGATCGCATCACTGCGGCCGGCAACCGTATTGTCCGGGTATCGCTGCCGACGCCCGATGAAATTGCTACCATCCATGGCCCCCTGCTGTTTGCCGATGCGGCTGCTTATTACGAAGCCGCCGGCCTGGCGGATCATCCCGACCTGCCGGATTTGCCCCGGCAAGGCATTGAGGCCGGGCTCGGCCTGTCGGCCACCGCCTATGCACGCGCGGCAGAGACAAGAAGACAGGTGCGTCACCAGGTGAGCCAGGCCCTGCGGCAAGCCGATATTATCCTTGCTCCGACCCTGCCCGTGCTGACCCCACGCAAACAGGAGATCCGTGTTGAAATTTCCGGCAAGGACTACGACTACACCGCTGCCCTTGTCCGCTATACCAGCCTGTTCAACCACTCGGGCCATCCCGTGGCTGCCATGCCGGCCAATATACTTGAGCCAGGCATTGGCGCCGGACTGCAAGTAGTCGCTGCGTATCAGCGCGATGCCGATGCCGTTGCCTATGCTGCCTACCTTGAAGCACTGCTCGATCTGGACATTGACTGGACGATTCGTACGCCAGCCTGATCAAGTCTTATAACTGATATAGAGGTTTTCCCGGACTTACAAAAGGCTCAAATCAAGACATACTATATTGCAGTTTGTCACCATTCAGTGATTGCCTGCAAACCATGAAAACAATTCTTGTCGGCCGCCTGAAGCCCGTAGCATGCCTCTTTGTCAGTACCCTGATCCTGCTCGGCTCCCAGATCTACCCATGGCCAAGCTGGTCCGTATATCTGGCTTTGCTTCCCTATGCCCTGTTATTGGTCCTGCCACACCCCGGGGGTGCCAGGCGGCGCGGGCGCAACTCAGCCACGCAGCTGGCACGGCAACTTTCGCAAACCACGTCGCAAAGCGCCCTGTCGGCAGCCGGTGTCAGTCATGCGGCGCAGCTGCTATCCCAAAAGCTTGAATCCCTGGTGCAGGCTTCTGTCCGCATAGAAAATAACGCACGCGAAATCACAAGCACCGAGCAGCAGGCAGCGCAACTTGCCGAACAGGGCCTCACGACCGCCAGTGACGTCCGCGCCAACAGCGAAACCGGCCAGAAGGGGCTGGAACAAAGCATAGAACGCATGCGCCGCCTCAACCAGCAAGCCACTGACAACAGCACACTCATCAACAACCTTGATGAACGCAGCAAAGAGATCCGCCATGTCACGGCGGTCATCCAGGATATTGCGAGCCAGACCAACCTGCTGGCCCTGAATGCCGCCATCGAAGCCGCACGTGCTGGCGAACACGGTCGCGGCTTCGCCGTCGTGGCAGGAGAAGTTCGCGGGCTGGCCCGGCGCACGGCCGACGCCACCCACGAAGTCGAAACCATGATCAACGATGTCCAGCAACACACGACATCTGTGGCAACGCACCAGCATGGCCTCATGCAAGATCTGACCGCCAGCGTGGAGCTCGTTGAAGCCGCCGGCGAGCAGCTGATCACCATCACCCGGCTGGCCGCCGATGTCGAGCAGCAAATCGAACACATCGCCAATGGGACCGAACTGAATCGCAAGCAGGTAGACGAGCTCTTTGAAGCCGTGGCACAAATGCGTTCAGACCTGGCCCAAAGCGACGATCAGACCATGCAGCTCAGCCAGGCAGCGACAGAGCTGCAAGACCAGACTGAAAGCATCAGCGAACAACTCTCTGAAGTCAGCCTCTCGGACTACCACCAGGCCATCTATCGGCTGGCCCTGCAGGGTGCGCAACAAATCGGGCGCCGGGTCTCTCAAGACATCTCGCGGGGCCTCATTACCGAGTCAGCCCTGCTCAATCACGACTACACGCCCATCCCCAACACCCATCCACAAAAATACAGCAGCACGTTCGATCAATACACCGACAGCGTCTTCCCCGAAATCCAGGAACCACTGCTGGAACAGCACAGTGGCATTGTCTACGCCCTGGCCATTACGCCCGACGGCTATGTGCCCACTCACAACAACCGGTTCAGCCAGCCCCTGACAGGCGATCCGGAGGCCGATGCCTTCAACAACCGCACCAAGCGACTATTCAATGACCGCGTTGGCAGCCGCTGCGGAACACACGAAAAGGCCATGCTGCTGCAAACCTATACCCGCGACACCGGCGAACTCATGCACGATCTGTCTGTGCCCATTTACATCAATGGGCAACACTGGGGCGGGTTTCGCATTGGCTATCAGGCAGAAAACCCTGCCACAGCCAAAACCGCATCCTGACAAATTCCATTTGCGGGACTATGATGAACCCATGACGATCATCACTCCCGAACCTGTCTGGAAGGCCCGCCGCGACTGGATCAAGCGGATGGGGGCCAGTGCCGCACTCACCGGCGGTGTGGCAGCCATCCCGGGGCTGGCCCTGGCTGCCCGGCAAAACAGCGAATCGCCCGCCAGCCTGCCGGCCACGCCCCACCCCGACTACCAGATCGATGCACGCCTTACCGCAGAATCTGATGTCACCCAGTACAACAACTTCTATGAGTTCGGTACGGGCAAGTCCGATCCCTACCGGCATGCCCATCGCATGGATACCGAGCCCTGGACGGTACGCGTAGAAGGCGAGGTGCACCGCCCCGCCACCTGGTCCATTGACGACCTCATCAAACTCGCACCCCAGGAAGAGCGCATCTACCGGTTGCGCTGTGTCGAAGGCTGGTCCATGGTCATCCCCTGGATCGGCTACTCCCTGTCGGTCCTGCTCAAACAGGCTGATCCCACAGGCAACGCAAAGTTTGTCGAGTTCGTCTCTGCCAAGCAGGAGGACAACATGCCCGGGCTGGCCGCAGGTATTCTGGACTGGCCCTATACTGAAGGGCTGCGCATGGACGAAGCCATGCACCCCCTGGCCATGCTGGTATTTGGCGTGTACGGAAACGTCCTTCCCAACCAGAATGGCGCACCCTTGCGACTGGCAGCGCCCTGGAAATACGGTTTCAAATCGGCAAAATCCATCGTCACCATCCGTCTGCGTGCAGATGCTCCCGATACCAGCTGGAATCTGGCTGCCCCGCACGAATATGGCTTCTATGCCAACGTCAACCCCGATGTGCCTCACCCCCGGTGGAGCCAGTCAACAGAAAGACGCATCGGCGACGGACGGTTTGCCCCTCGGGTGCCTACCTTGCCGTTCAATGGTTATGCCCAGGAGGTGGCTCACCTCTATCAGGGCATGGATCTTGCCAAAGATTATTAATCGCACCAGGTCGAGTCACGAATCATGGCGGTATTGCCACCCCGGCGCTGGTCTGCCACCCAGGTTCGGCGAAGCAAGCCCGTCATCTGGGCAAGCGGTCTGTATCCCCTTGCAAGCTGGATCTACCTGGCCATGCAAGATGCCCTCACGGCCAACCCGCCTGAATACCTGATCCGCTCCACGGGAGTCTGGGCACTGGTCTTTCTGTGGCTGACGCTGGCCCTGTCTCCACTGGCCAGATTCTCCGGCCAGCCTGCCCTGATTGTGGTGCGCCGACTGCTGGGGCTATTCTGTTTTTTCTACACCGTACTGCACATTATCGGCTGGGCACTATGGGAGCGCGGACTGTCGCTGTCGCTGATGTTGACAGACATCGGGCAGCGCCCGTTCATACTCATCGGTACGGTGGCCAGCCTGTTGCTGCTGGCCCTGGCGGCGACCTCTACCCAAGCCGCCATGCGGCGCCTTGGGCGACGCTGGAAGACCTTGCACCGCACCATCTACCTGATTGCGGTACTCTCCCTGTGGCATTACTGGCTGGTCAAGGCTGGCAAGCAGGACTTCCAGATGCCGCTGGTACACATGGGCGTTTTTGGTGTGCTGATGCTGACCAGGGCCGGCCGCATGACACGCCGCCAGCCAACTTCTCCATCTGCAACACACCGATCAAAGACGGACTGTAGACACAAATAGAAACACGAAAGCAAAACTCGCAAGTTTGATCAAAAAACAGCGATACAAGAGAAAATAGACGAACTTCACGTTATTTAGCGACAATACAGGCGATTTTTCTGATTCTCTTTGATGCAAGCATCATCCCGAATGACTACCTGGCCATTACCATAGCGCTGTTCGTTGTTCAGCCATGGAGTCCCCAAGCGTGATGACGCTCATATTCAGCATCAGTTGCAGCATTGCCGTATCTGTCCTGCTCAAACTGGCACCACGATACCGATTGCATATCCCCCAGATCGTGACGATCAACTATATCGTGGCCAGCCTGCTTTGCATCGTGCTGCTGCAGCCGCATCCTGCGCAACTGCTGGAACCCGCTGCATCATGGCTCATCCTCCTTGCGCTGGGGCTGTTATTGCCCTCAATCTTTATTGTCATGGCGTCAGCCGTCCGGCATGCGGGCATTGTCCGCAGTGATGCCGCCCAGCGTCTGTCATTGCTGATTCCCCTTATTGCCGCCTTTGCCATCTTCAAGGAACCCCTGTCTCTGGGCAAAGGCAGTGGTGTGGTGATTGCCCTGACTGCGCTTGTGCTGTTGCTGGTGCGCCGATCCGCCGGAGCCAAAGCTGAAACCCCGCAAGCGTCCGGCGCGCGTCCCGAGACGACACACGGCGTCCTGACCAGTGCATTGCTCTTGCTGGGCGTCTGGGTAGGCTACGGCGTCATTGACATCCTGTTCAAGCAGCTTGCCCGCGAGGCGCTGGATTTCTCCAGCAGCCTGCTGGTGGCCTTTGTCCTGTCGGGCGTGATCATGCTGCTCTGGTCAGCCATGCAGCGGCAGCGCTGGCATCGGCACAACCTGCTCGGTGGCGCGCTGCTTGGCTTGTTGAATTTTGGCAATATCTATTTCTACATTCGTGCCCATCAGGCCTTTCCAGCCAACCCGGCACTGGTTTTTTCTGCCATGAACATCGGCGTCATTGCCGGCGGCATACTGATCGGCGCCGGCCTGTTCAAGGAGCGACTCAATCGGTGGAATGTTCTGGGGCTGATCCTGGCCGTGTGTGCGATTTTCCTGCTGGTTCCAGCCTGAACATCCAGCCCGGGCATGCCTCACTGCATGGCCGCCCGGACCGGTGCATCGGCTGGCGCGGGGCTATCCGCATCGGGTGACGAGTCCAGGGCAATCTCTTCTTCGGTGGGCAGCTCGTGCGACTTGTCCGCCTCGGCATCCACACGGGGGTCAAGTGAAGCCACCACGGCTGAACTTTGTGGACTTTCTGGCATGGGCACATACTGGGTGGGTGCATCCTGACTGACATGATCGCCCTTTACCTTCTTTTGCCGGACCACGGCGACCAGCACCAGCGAACAGGCTGACACAAAAATAAAGTACACCCCGCTATCGTAATAGCGCATCAGCAAGCCGGCTGCCAGCGGGCCCAGGCAAGCGCCCAGCCCGTACAGCATGTAGACGATGGCGCTCAGGCCCACGCGCCGCTCGGGCTCGACATTGTCGTTGGCAAACGCCGTACCCAGCGGGTAAAGCGTAAACTGCAACGCACCCAGCAAGGAGGAAAAGGCCAGCAACACCCAGAACGGGAACACCAGCCAACCCCACAACGGAATGCCCAGCAACAGCAGGAGCAACGCATTGAGTCGAATCATCAGTACGCGGCTCATGCGGTCGGCCAGCCAGCCCAGTGGCCACTGGGCAATCAGCCCTGCTGCCACGGATACCGCCAGATACACGGCAACCTGCCCGCTATCCAGGCCCTGCTTGAGTGCATACACCGGGGCCAGGCCATAGAAGGCGCCGGTAATCAGGCCGGCAATGAAAAGCACCGTCATGGATAGCGGAACCCGCGCCAGGTAATAGCGAAACGCCAGTGGCGCAGGCACCTGCAGGGCCGGGTGAATGCGGCGCGTGAGCGTGACGGGAACCAGGCTCAGGACAAAGCACATGGCGACAAACACCAGGGGCTCGTGGCGTACTTCTCCGAACAGGGTCAAGGACAGCTGCCCCAGGACCGTACCCACCCCCGATACCACCATATAGAAGGCAAACACGACGCCGCGCGACTCGTTTTCTGTTTGCTCGTTCAGCCAGCTTTCAAGCACCACGAATTGCGTGACCATTGCCAGTCCGGCACCGAAGCGAAGCACCAGCCAGACCCAGAGATTATCCACCAGCACCTGCGCAAGGATAGCCACCGTGGCAATGGCGGCACTGGCTGAGTAGGCCCGAATGTGCCCGACCGTAATCGTGAGTTTATGGCTGTGACGTGCCCCGAAGACCAGCCCCAGATAATAAGCGGCTATCATGGCACCCACCCAGGTTTCCGATACATTTCTGGCGGTCAGGTCCACACCCATGAATGTATTGAACAAACCGGATCCCACCAGCAACACCAGGGTGGCAAGATACAAAGAGAAGAAGGCACCAACGGCTTTTTTCATGCGGCACCAGACCCTTATGACAACAAGGTTGAGAGAAAGTCGACAGGAACGGCAGCCTGCCGTCGTGGCAGCCCGGATACGGGGCTCGACGGTGTGGCAGGCAAGGAATCTAAAGTGGATGGAGACGTATTTCGGCTACAAGAGCGGAGGAGAACCGCCCGTTTTTTGTGCGTTCCTGTACGCTTACCCATAATGATACGATGATACAGGCCAACTTACCTAGATAACGCCCCGGCACGCACGGGTTTGCAATGCCACCCGGCAATCGATCCGTATGCCATTCACAACACTTTTGACCAACACACAGGAATAGTCAAACGCATGGTTGATACAGTGCTAACCCATCTTGATGATAGCGGGCAGGTCCGCATGGTCGACGTCGGCGACAAGGCAGCCACTTCCCGGACGGCCGTGGCGCAGGGCCGGGTCCGCATGGGTGAAAAGGCCTTTGGTCTGCTGGAAGCGGCCGAAAACGCCAAGGGCGATGTCCTCAACACGGCTCGCCTGGCCGGCATCATGGCTGCCAAGCGCTGTGCCGAGCTTATTCCCCTGTGCCACACCCTGCCGCTCAGTGCCGTCCACATCGATTTTGACCTGGTACCCGAACACCACCATGTCAATATCACGGCAACCTGCCGCACCATCTACCGCACAGGTGTCGAGATGGAAGCCATGACGGCCTGCTCGGTCGCTGCCCTGACCATCTACGACATGTGCAAGGCTGCCGACAAGGGCATTGTCATCGAAGACTTGAAACTACGCAGCAAAACCGGAGGAAAGAGCGGTGACTGGCAAAACGATTAACGTCCTGTACTTTGCTCAGGTCGCAGAGCAGATTGGTACCCGGCAAGAGTCCTGGAACCTGCCGGCACCCATGCCGGCACACGAGTGGATGACGCAATTGCAAAAACGCCACCCCGAGCTCGGCCCGTCAGGCCGGCTGCAGATTGCCATCAATCAGCAGCACGCCACCCTGGACGACATCATCCGTCCCGGAGATGAAGTCGCCATTTTCGAACCCGTAACCGGAGGCTGAATTGAACACCCCTCTCGTGACCGTTCAGGAGGCCGATTTTGATGCGGCCCGCCTGACTGCCGACCTCCGTGCCCGCAACACCGGGGCTGTCGGTGCCATCGTCGCCTTTACCGGATACGTGCGTGACTACACCCCGGAGGCCCCCACCCACAGCCTTTACCTTGAACACTACCCCGGCATGTGCGAACGTGAAATCACCGAGCTATGCGAAACGGCCATGCAACGCTGGGACATTCTCGATTGCCTGGTTGTTCATCGGGTCGGCGAACTTGATCATACCGAACAGATTGTCTACGTTGGCGTGGCGGGTGCCCACCGAGGCCAGTCATTCCGGGCATGCGAGTTCATTATCGACACCCTGAAAACCCGCGCTCCCTTCTGGAAGCGCGAAACGCTCAGCGACGGCCATCAATTCTGGGTAGAGCAGCGGGAGTCCGACGCCCGCAAAACCGCCAGCTGGCAAGACCCTGCGCCCACCACCCAAACGGAACCAGCAAACTCATGAAATCTGCCACCCCTCCATTCAGCGACAGCGTTCGCAGGCGTATCCGTCTTAACGTTGCCGTCATGACCATCTCGGATTCTCGCAGCACCCACACGGACACCTCGGGCGACTACCTGGTCCAGGCGCTCAGCCAGGCTGATCATCAACTGGCCACGCGGGCGCTGGTACCCAGTCAGCGCTGGGCCATCCGCAAGGTCTTGTGCGACTGGATCGTGGATGACAACATTGACGTCATCATCACCAATGGCGGAACCGGCTACGGCCCCGACAAGGCCACCGTTGCCGCCGTCGCCCCCATGCTGGATGAAACCATTACCGGTTTTGGCGAGCTTTTCCGGCAACTGTCCTATCACGATGTCGGCAGCTCCAGCATTCAATCGGATGCCACGGCCGGCATGGCCAACAACACCGTTATCTTCTGTCTGCCCGGTTCAACAGGCGCTTGCCGGCTGGCCTGGGATGAAATCATCCAGCCGCAGCTGGACAGCCAGAAAAAGCCATGCAACTTTGCGACGACACTACGGCCCTGATGCAGTGGGTCTTTCTGTATTTTCTCCTGAACATCAACACCAACCACCTTGAGCCATGCTTGATTTCGATACCGCCCAGAAACACCTGATTGCCGCTGGCCAGCCACAGCAGAAAACGGAAACCGCCAGCCTTGCCGACAGCGCCGGGTGCGTCGCAGCCGAAACCGTCATCGCCACGCTGGATCTGCCACCGGCCGACAACAGCGCCATGGACGGCTATGCCATCCGCCATGCAGACTACCACGATCATGCGCGGTTCCCTGTTCAACAGCAAAGCTTTGCCGGCGACGTCCCCGCACCACTGGAAGCCGGGCAAGCCATTCGTCTGTACACGGGCAGCGTCATGCCCGAAGGCGCCGACACGGTCATCATGCAAGAGCACGTCACCGTGCACGACGACGGCATCACCATCAACCAGCCGCCCCGACAAGGGCAGCACGTCCGCCTGAAGGGTGAAGACGTCGCCCGGGGCGCAACCATCATCGAAGCAGGCACCCGCATACAGGCCGGAGAAATTGCCCTGCTCGCCTCGCAAGGCATTGCCAGCCTTCAGGTGTACAGTCCCCTGAAAGTCGGCCTGCTTACCACGGGTGACGAACTCGTCTCTCCGGGTCAACCTCTTGCCCCGGCGCAAATCTATAATTCCAACGCGCCCATGCTGGCTACCCTGATTACTCAGCTGGGCGCCATGCCGCATCGGGTCATCCACGCTGCGGACACCCCCGAAGCCCTGCAGTCTGCCTTTGATGCCCTGCTGGCTGACTGCGATCTCGTGCTGACGGTGGGCGGGGTTTCCGTCGGTGACAAGGATCTGGTCAAGCCCACCATAGAAAAAATGGGCGGCACGCTGGACCTCTGGCGCGTACGCATGAAACCCGGCCGGCCCGTTGCCCTGGCGCACGCCCGCTCAACCCCCATCATTTGCCTGCCTGGCAACCCCGTGTCGGCTTACGTGGTGTTTGCCACCCTGGTGGCACCGGCCATTCGAGCCATGCAGGGCCG
This sequence comes from Burkholderiaceae bacterium, assembly GCA_035301405.1. Taxonomy (GTDB): domain Bacteria; phylum Pseudomonadota; class Gammaproteobacteria; order Burkholderiales; family Burkholderiaceae_B; genus JAJYRX01. Next base: position 6,871 of record DATGUI010000066.1, on the reverse strand, counting down.
CAAGCAGACCGTGCCGCGCACACAATATGGCTGCATTCAGACACCCCGCACCCTGGGTGGCCCACGAGAAGAATTCATTCGTGTGCGTATTCATGAGCGCGCCGACGCACTTCCCGCCATCCAGCCGCATAGTGATCAAGGTTCTGCCATTATCCACTCGCTGGCATGGGCGGACGGCCTGGCGCGCATCCCTGCTGATGCCAGCGTCCAGGATGGCGAGACAATCGCTTTCTACAGTCTGTCGGACTGCCTGAGCTGACGCGCTGCTTCCCGCAGGTCGGCCGGGGTGTTGATATTGAAAAAGGCAGGTGGCCGGTCAGAAAATGACACGGCCACGCCATGCGCTTTTATCCAGGCATGCACACGCCGCCCACCGTCAGACAGATACTGCCGCAGCGCGGGCAGCAACGTGACGTGCACAAGCATGAACAACGGCTGAGACCGCACGTCGGTACGGGCATAGGCAAGCCGCGCGTGCCCGGCCCCGGCAATACCTTCGGCCAGCTGTTCAAAAAGCCTGTGCGGCACAGCGGGCACATCAACCGGCACAACCATCAGCCAGGGGGTTGAGCATATCTGCAAGACGCTAGCCACCCCTTGCAGCGGCCCTACCGATACCCCCAGTGCCGGATCATCGGGCACCACCTGCCCATACCGGGCGTAGTCATGGTGACAACGGTTTGCACTGATATAAGTATGGCGGCGTTGCGCGGGCAGGCCTTGCAGGGCCCAAGTGATCAACGGCCTGCCGTACAGGCAGACCAGACCTTTTTCCGTGGGAGTAGGCGCTGCTGCATCCGGGCTGACGAATCTGGCTGTTTGCATACGCCGCCCCCAGCCGCCGGCCAATACCATGCCGGAAACCTGCTGGGGCGTTATGGGAAGCGTGAACTCATCCGCCAATGTAGCTCATTTCAATTTTTTTACGGCCTTCCGTGCTGGCTTGGCCGCGCACTTCGGAATAGCGGTCGGACCGGTTGCCCCAGACCTGGGCCAGGCGCTCGAGCAACATGTCGTCAGTGGCCCCGCTTCTGAGGAGTCCGCGGATATCGAAGCCACGCGAGGCAAACAGGCACAGGAACAGCTGCCCTTCGGGTGACAGTCGAAGACGGGTGCAGTCGCCGCAGAAAGGCTGGGAAACGCTGGTAATGACGCCAATTTCGCCTTGCCCGTCGACATACCGCCAGGCCTTGGCGACCTGACCGCGATAATCGGCATCACGAGGCTTGAGTGGATATTCGCTGGAAATCAGGTCGATGATTTCAGCGCCGGTGACCACCTCGGAAAAATCCCAGCTGTTTGAACTGCCGACGTCCATGTACTCAATGAAACGGAGTATCTGGCCGGTACCACGAAAATGCCTGGCCATGGGAAGGATCTGGTCGTCGTTCAGGCCCTTGCGCACCACCATGTTGACCTTGACGGGTGTCAGACCCACGGCGGCAGCCTGCTCGATGCTGGCGAGCACGGTCTCCACGCTGACCTTGGTATCGCTCATGGTGGAGAATATGCCGTTGTCGAGCGCATCCAGGCTGACCGTTACCCTTCGCAACCCGGCATCCTTGAGCGCCTGGGCCTTCTTGCCCAGAAGCGTGCCGTTTGTGGTAAGCGTGAGGTCGATGGCATCGCCATCGGGAGTACGCAGGGCAGCCAGCATGGCGACCAGCTTTTCGATGTCCTTGCGCAACAGCGGCTCGCCACCGGTGAGGCGTATCTTGCGTACCCCATTGGCCACTGCCAGCCGCGCGAACCGGGTGATTTCGTCGAAATTCAGCAAGGCGGCGCGGGGCAGGAAGGCATGATCGGGCCCGAATAGCTCGCGGGGCATACAGTAGGTACACCGAAAATTGCAACGATCAGTAACTGAAATGCGGAGATCGCGCAGCGGACGTTGCAGGGTATCGGTCAGGGCAATGACTTGGCTCATGGTGTGGGTTATTCGGCTTATTCGACTGGCTTGACCCGGTAGACAAGGACAGCAGTCTTTGCCAGACTGAGCACCTTGATGGTGACACTGCCAAGGAGCAGGCGCGACAAACCACTGCGCCCGTGACTGCCGATGAAGATGAGGTCGCAGCCTTCGTCTTGTGCCGCTTGCACGACACCATCAGCCACATTGAAGTTGGAAACAATTTTGCTGGTAGCAGGCACACCGGCTGTTTCTGCGCGATCCAGCACGGCCTGGACATACTGCTCGGCCTGCGCCTTGGCGGTCTTGTCATAGTCTTCGTCGGTGATGGCATAAGCGGCGGCCATGCCGTCAAAACCTACCGTGGCAGCAAAAGGCTGGGTGACATAGAGGGCAACGACTTCAGCGCCGATTTCGCGCGCCAGACACACCCCCTTGTTTGCAGCCTGCGCTGAAAGGGGTGAGCCATCAGTGGGGATGAGTATCTTCTTGAACATGATGAGTGCTTCCCATTAAAGCATTAAAAAATTACATATTGTTCAAGGTTAACCCGTCTGGAAAATAAATTCAGGCGGTATCAACCTGATTCTGCCCTCCTTTTGACAAAATGCATAGACCTTGCCGAACTGAGGCTGCTGCCAATTACCGTGTGGTGTTGGCCAGCTCGTATAACTGCAGGCACCTTGCACCGGATCTGCAATAGGCAAGGACGGGCTGCGGCAGCGTCTGCATCAGCCGGGAAAAGGCATCGACATCCGCCTGGGTCAGTGCACCACTGACCACGGGCTGGTATGCCACTTCCAGCCCGGCCTGCCGGGCAGCCTGCATGACATTGCTCGACACGGGCTGCGCAGGCCCCGCCTCGAAATCAGGCCGATTGATGATGACACTCTTGTACCCGGCTTGCGCCACGGCAGCCATGTCGGCAGCGTCGAGCTGACCGGCCACCGCAAAGGTGCCGTTGATTACTTTCAGGGTATCCGGGCTCATGGGCAAGACCTTTACTATCGAAACAGGAACTAAGGCAACTTGAAGCAATCTGAATGGTAGAGCCAACCCGGTGCAAGGCGCAACCCGTCAACAGGATGCTACTCGCAAAGGACATATCCCCAGGGCACAACCCACCAGACCCGCATCGACAAGAAAACGATAAGATGCACATATGATGAATCTTATATAATCTCCATTATCGATCTATTTGCCAGAGGTACGCAACCATCATGACGAGCCCATTTTGCACCCATGATGAAATCACCACCATGGTGTACCGCTTCTATGACGATATCCGCAGCGACCCTGAACTGGGACCGATTTTCAATGCGCATATCGACAACTGGGACATCCACCTGGACACCATGGTGAAGTTCTGGTCTTCCCTGCTGCTGGGCACGGCAAGCTTTCGGGGCAACCCCATGCCCAAGCATGCGGCATTGCCTGATCTTGATGCCAGCCTCTTTCATCGATGGTTGCAATTGTTCGACCATACCACCCAGACGCTGGACAATCCGTTGCTGGCCGAGCGGGCCCACGACTTTGCCCGGCGGATTGCTCGCCGCCTCTGGCAGGGCTACCAGATGTACCATCGCCCCGGGCATCCACCACAAGACCTGTTTCAGGCGTACCCCACCCATTTGTCCACCACTGGAAGCCATTCGTCATGAGCACCCTTGCTGCTACTGCCTCCCGTTCGCCCAGCATGTCCGTATTTCTGAGCCTGGGCTTCCGCCCCCTCTATATTGCCGGCTGCCTGTGGGCGCTGGTTTCTGTGGCTGTCTGGATATTTCAGCCCGGCCTGATTCCCGCCCCTTTTGACGGTATCAGCTGGCATGCCCACGAAATGCTGTGGGGTTTCATTGCCACCATTGCAGCAGGCTTTCTGCTCACTGCCAGCGGCACCTGGACGGGCATCAACCCGCTCAGGGGAAATGGCCTGGCCGCAGCCGCCATATTGTGGATGATTCCCCGCATTGCCTATCTGGTGGGCGGCCAACCTGCCTTTCTGATCGGTGCAGCAGCCGAGACGGCCTTCTTTGCCGTGTGCGGGCTGGCAATATTCCGTGTCGTGTTCAAGGCATCAAACCGGCGCAACTATGGCCTGCCCCTGATGATGCTTGGCCTGGGCGGCTTCAACATCCTGTTTTTGCGTGCCGTCATGCAAGGGGACTATACGCAGGTGATCGAGCAATTCAATCTGGGCATGTTGTGCATGACGCTGATCGTGCTGCTCATCGGCCGACGGGTGATTCCTTTCTTTGCCATGCGACGCACGCCTGGCCTGGACATTCCCATGCAGATGCGAAGCGGCCACATACAGCTGGCACTGACATTACTGGCACTGGTGGCAGGCCTGGCCGGCCAGATGGAAGCCATGGCCATCCCCCTTGCCCTGACGGGTGCAATCAGCCTGGTGCAGATTGTGCGCTGGAAGCCCCACGCCATCCTGCATAACCCCCTGCTGTGGATTCTCTACCTGGGCTATGCCTTGTGCGGCATTGGTCTCATCATGGCGGCCTTTCAACTTGCCGGCATATCGCAAGGGGCCTTTTCCAGAGCCGCTGCCCATGTACACATGATTGGCATGGGCGGATTTTCCGTGCTGATCATCGGCATGGTCACCCGTACGGCGCTGGGCCATCTTGGGCGGGCCCTGGCGCTGGATGCCAGCATGCTGGTGAGCTATTACTTCATGCTCGCTGCCGTGGCGTTCCGGCTGGCCGCACTGTGGCCCAACAGCTATTACCAGTCATTCCTGCATGCCGCTGCCCTGTCGTGGATAATCAGCATGGGTCTGTACTTGTGGCGTTTTGTCCCCATGCTGATCCGTCCGAGGGTGTAGATCATGCGTCTGACAACCATGACAGACTACGCCATGCGGCTGTTGATGTATCTTGGCCAGCACCCCGACCGTCTGTGCACCATCACTGAAATGACAGACAGTTACGGGGTATCCCGGTCGCATCTCATGAAGGTCACCAACCGGCTGGCGCGGGCGGGCTGGATAGAAACTGTCAGGGGCAAGCATGGCGGCATGCGGCTTGCCCATCCACCTGAAGACATCAAGCTGGGTGCCGTCATTCGCGACATGGAAAATGACCTGGCCCTGGTGGAGTGCCTGGCTGGCAAGCAGGATTGCACGCTTATCGGCCAGTGCGGGCTGCCCGCCATACTCCAGGGTGCGCTGGCGCAATTCATGGCTTACCTGGATGCCCACACCCTGGCTGATCTGCTGACGGACTCACCGCCTTCCAGCCAACCGGCACCGCATGTGGCCGTGATCAGACCTTTATCTGCTCGCAACGCACCGTGATGGGGTTGTCGCACAACGCCTGCATGATGTCGTCGCTCACCTCGCGGTCGACGTCGGTAACGACATAGCCGATATCGCCACGGGTCTGAAGCCGCTGACTGACGATGTTGAGATGGGCTTCTGCCATGATGTTGGTCAGGGTGCCCATGGCTCCGGGCAAATTGCGATGAATATGCAGGATGCGGGCGGCGCCTTCGGATTCGCGCACGGACAGCTCGGGGAAATTGACCGAGCCCTTGGTGGCACCCAGCTTGAGGAAGCTGACCAGTTTTTCAGCCACTTCACGGCCAATGTTTTCTTGTGATTCTTGCGTGCTGCCGCCGATATGTGGCGTAAGCAGAACATTGGGTATGCCGCGCAGCGGGCTGTCCAGAGGTTCGTTGACGCTCTTGGGCTCGGATGGGAAGACATCAATGGCCGCCCCGGACAGATGACCGGACTCGAGCGCCTGATGCAGCGCGTCAATATCAACCACCGTGCCCCTTGCCGCGTTGATGAGTATGGCACCGGGTTTCATGGCCGCAATGGCATCGGCATTCATGAGGTTGTGCGTGCCTTCACCGCCAGGCACATGCAGCGTGACCACATCGGCCTTGGCCAGGAAACGCTTGAGAGAAGCCGTTGCCTTGGCATTGCCCAGCGGCAGTTTGGCTTCAATGTCGTGAAAGATGACCTGCATGCCGGCTGCCTCGGCAAGCGTGCCCACCTGCGAACCAATGTTGCCATAGCCGATGATGCCGAGCACCTTGCCGCGGGCTTCATAGGCGCCTTCGGCGGTCTTGTCCCAGAAGCCCTCGTGTACGCGCATGTTCTTTTCGGGAATGCGGCGCAAGAGCATGATGGCTTCCGCGAGCACCAGTTCGGCAACCGAACGGGTATTGGAATACGGCGCATTGAATACCGGCACCCCGCGCCCCAGTGCAGCGTCGAGATCCACCTGATTGGTGCCAATGCAGAAACACCCCACTACCTTGAGTCCGGAGGCCGCCGCCAGCACATCGGCGCTCAGTTGGGTACGTGAACGGATGCCCAGCACGCTGGCGTCCCGGACCGCTTCAACAAGGTCCTGGCCAGCCAGCGCCCCGCCATGCGTGACGACATCGGTAAACCCCGCCGCTTCGAATACTTCGCGCGCACTGGGATGAATGTTTTCAAATAGAACGATACGGGTCATGAAACCTTCCAGACGGACAGCAGAAAAAGTCGGCGGTGATTCCGGGGCAACGCGAGTCGACAGCAGAGGCCGGCCACACTGCCGCCCCACACGCCACGAGGGCTATTATAGAATCTCAACAGACAAAACATAAAGGATGCATCATGCTGGCCTTTTTGCAGGCTCTCCGCTTTCGCCCCGCCTCATCATCTACGACCCGTCACCGGACATCTGTGGCCTGCCGCTTCAGGCGATCTGCACTGGTTTTCCTGATGATGCTTTTCATGGGCATTGGAACGCTGAACGCCACGCCGCTCAAGGTCGGCATCATCGTGCCCATGTCGGGTCCGTTTGCGGCTTATGGCAAACAGATACTGAACGGTGCCAAGCTGTATCTGAAGCAAAATGGCACCTCAGCGGCTGGGCGTGAGGTCGAGCTTATCGTGCGTGATGATACTGGCATTGCACCCGACCTCAGCAAACGTCTGGCCCGCGAACTCAT
>DATGUI010000065.1:0-13710 GCA_035301405.1 Burkholderiaceae bacterium | reverse complement strand
TTCGGCAATCCCGCTCATGCCCGAACCACCTATCCCGACAAAGTGAATGCGGTTGATACGATGCTTCATGACGAGACTCCTGCCGCCTGCTCGCAGGCGTCGGCAATGGCGCGCGTGGCCCCAATACGCGCATGCTGTCTTGCATGGCCGGCCACATCAGCCAGCTGTTGGCGATCACGCTCGTGCAGCCAACTCGCCAGCCACTCAGCAGTAAAGGCTTCCTGCGGACACAACCAGGCGCCGCCGCAAGAGGTCAGATATTTGGCATTGGCGGTCTGGTGGTCATCAATCGCATGGGGGAACGGCACAAACAGGGCTGCCACGCCCGCTGCGGCAATTTCCGCCACGGTCATGGCACCTGCCCGGCACACTACCACGTCCGCCCAGCCCAGCGCGCGCGCCATGTCATCAATGAAAGCCACGGTACTGGCCTGGACATCGGCATCATCGTAGGCTTGCTCAAGTGCAGCCACGTGCTGGTGGCCAGCCTGGTGACGCACGGCCGGACGATCAGCAACCGCCATGCTTGCCAGCGCCGCGGGTACCACCTGATTCAATATGGCCGCACCCTGACTGCCACCAATGACCAGCAACCGCAAGCGTCCCTGACGCTGCCCATATCGTGTCGTCACGGAAGACAGCTGGGCCAGCTCACGACGCACCGGGTTGCCCACAACGACTGCACCGGGCAACGCACCCGGGAATCCCGAGAGCGCTTTTGTGGCCAGCCGTGCCAGCCACCGGTTGGCCGTTCCTGCGACGGCATTCTGCTCGTGAATCACCAGTGGGGTGCGTCGCAGTCTGGCTACCAAACCGCCAGGGAACGCGACGTAGCCTCCCATGCCCAGAGCCACGGATGGCTGGACACGGTGAAATATCCGCCATGCCTGATGCATGGCCGAAAGCAGCGCAAAGGGAAGTTTGATCAAGGCCATGATGCCTTTGCCACGCACACCCCCAAAAACCATGGGCTCAAGCGGCAGGCCATGCTGGGTGACCAGACGGCCTTCCATGCGGTCGGGATTGCCCAGCCAGACGACTTCCCAGCCGCGCTCGCGCAGCTCACGCGCCACCGCCAGGCCCGGCATGATATGCCCGCCCGTGCCGCCTGCCATGATCAGTATGGTCGGACTGCTCATTGCCTTTTCCCCCGCATCAGGTTGCGGGTTTCGTAATCAACCCGTAGAAGCAAGGCTACCGCCACCAGATTGCTGATGATGCTCGTGCCGCCATAGCTGACCAGCGGCAACGTGAGGCCCTTGGTAGGCAGCAAGCCCAGAGATACGCCAATATTGATGAAAGTCTGTATGCCAAACCACAGGGCGACGCCTTGCGCCACCAGACCACTGAAAATACGGTCCATGGCAAAAGCCTGCCGGCCAATATCAAAACCTCTCCAGATAATAAAGATGAACAAGGCCAGCAAGCCCATCAGCCCGACAAAGCCCAACTCCTCCCCGATAACGGCTGCAATGAAATCCGTATGCGCTTCGGGGAGATAGTGCAGCTTTTCAATGCTGGCCCCCAGGCCTACGCCAAACCACTCGCCCCGTCCGAAAGCAATCAATGAATGCGAAAGCTGATAGGCACTGCCATAAGCGTTATCGGGATTCCAGGGGTCGAGATAAACGAACAGCCGCTCGCGACGCCAGGGTGACAGCCATATCAGCAGCAAAAAACAGGCGGCAAGCGATGTCAGCAGAAAACCGAAAAGCCGGCCATTGAGCCCACCGATGAACAACACGCCCATGGCAATGCAGACGATGACCATGGTGGCGCCGAGATCAGGCTCGAGCAAGAGCAGTACCCCTACGCACATCAGTGTCAGAGCCATGGGCACGAACCCGCGCCAGAACCGCTGCATGTAGGCCTGCTTGCGCACGGTGTAATCGGCTGCAAACAGCAGCATGGCAATTTTCATGAGCTCTGAAGGCTGCAGGCTGACGGGGCCGATGGGCAGCCAGCGACGGGCGCCATTGACTTCCCGGCTGATGCCTGGGACCAGCACCAGCGCCAACAGCAAAATGCCCACCACAAAAATCGGAATGGCCAGCTTTTGCCATACGCGCAGGGGCAACTGGGCCACCAGCAGCGCAATCAGAATGCCCAACCCAACAAAGGCCGCATGGCGCAGGAAAAAGTAGAACTGTCCGTAATTGGCATACCGTGGGCCATCTGCCAAGGCGATGGAGGCCGAATACACCATGAGCAGGCCGAAAAGGACCAGCACACTGACCGCAATCAATAAAGAGGTATCCACCATGGGCATGCGTGTGCGGCCTGGCTTGACCACATTGACGCCAGCGGTGAGTTCAGTGTAAAGACTCATGCCACCTCCCCCTGATCCAGGGCCAGCTGATCAACTGCGGCCATGAACTGTTTGCCCCTGTCGATGTAGTCGGCAAACATGTCGTGGCTGGCACAGGCCGGTGACAAAACCACTCGTCCCTGGTAATCGGCGGCCCTGAACGCGGCATCCACGGCGTCTTGCAGGCTGGAAGCAATCTGACAGGGCACACCCGCTGCCTCCAGCAGCAACTTGAGGTCTTGTGCCGCTTCGCCAATCAGGACAACATGATGCGCATGCCGGGATGCCGCCCTGACCAGTGAAGAAAAATCCTGCCCCTTGCCCTGCCCGCCTGCAATCAGCACGGCGCGGCCGTCCTGACCACTCAGTGCGGCAACGGTTGCCGCCACATTCGTCCCCTTGCTGTCATTGTAAAAATCCACACCGGCAATATTGCGGACAAAGGCCATGCGATGCGGCTCGCCCAGATAGGTCGGCAAGGCTGAAATCGCATCCTCCAGTGCCATGCCGGCAGCCCGGGCCAGCAAAACGGCAGCCTGGGCATTGAGAATATTGTGCTGGCCGGGAATGCGCAGAGCATTGATCGGCAGCAAGGCCTGGGGCTCACTTCTTGAGCCTGCAGCCAGCCAGTCCAGGGCGCCAACTGTGGTGACTCCCAGGCTGCCATCGCTGTCTGGCGAATCAGAACCGAAAGTGATTACTGCGCTGCGGGGCAAGCCGGCAACCCGTTTCCTCACCTGAGGATCCGTCCGGTTGACAATGGCCAGTGCACCTTGCTTGAGCAAATTCCCCTTGGCCTCGGCATAGTCAGCGAATGAGCCGTGCCAGTCCAGGTGATCCTGTGAGAGGTTCAGCAGGGCTACGGCGTCCGCCTGCAACGAATGAGTGCTGTACAACTGGAAGCTGGACAGCTCGATGACCCATGTATCGGGGAGTTTTCCGCTGTCCAGGGCGTCCGCCAGGGCATCCAGTGCGGCCGGAGAAATGTTTCCGGCGGTCTGAACCGCCTGGCCCGCTGCAGCAAGCAGATGGGCGGTCATGGCCGTCACGGTAGTCTTGCCATTGGTCCCTGTGACCGCAAGCAGACGATGCGCATGTCCTTGTGCACGCAGGTCCTGCAAGGCACGCGCAAATAGCTCGGTCTCGCCAACAATATCCACGTGTTGCTCGCGGGCGGAGCGCAGCAGCTCCCTGAGCTGCTGATCCAGCGGTGACAGGCCCGGGCTGATGACTACGGTATGCACGTCTTCAAGCAATGCGGCATCCCAGGCCGGCTGACCCAGATGCAATTCCATGGCATCGTGACCGGGCAAATGGTGCAGGGCCTGCAGGCCCGCAGGCTCAGACCGCGTATCAACGACGCGGACACGAACCTGGGCGCGCAGCAACCACCGGATGGCGGCCAGGCCAGTCGTTCCCAGCCCGGCAACCAGCGTGATGCCATCATGGCGCAACGAGGGAAATGTCCAGGTATTCATCGCAGTTTCAGGCTGGCCAGCCCGACCAGAACCAGCATCATGGTGATAATCCAGAACCGCACGACAACCTGCGTTTCCTTCCATCCGGTCACTTCGAAATGATGGTGCAGGGGCGCCATGCGAAAAATGCGCCGCCCTTCGCCGAAGCGTCTCTTGGTGTACTTGAACCACACCACCTGCATCATGACCGAAACCGTTTCTGCAACAAATACGCCTCCCATTATGAAAAGGACAATTTCCTGCCGCACAATGACGGCGATGGTTCCCAATGCGCCGCCCAGTGCCAGGGCACCCACATCACCCATGAACACCTGGGCCGGATAGGCGTTGAACCAGAGAAACGCCAGGCCCGCCCCTCCGATGGCCGCACAGACCACCATGAGTTCTGACGCGCCGGGGATATAAGGAAACAAAAGATATTTTGAATAATCGACCCGGCCCACCACATAGGCAAAAATGCCAAGTGCGGCGCCCACCATGACGGTGGGCATGATGGCCAGACCGTCCAGGCCGTCGGTCAGATTCACGGCATTACTGGAACCAACAATAACCAGCCAGGTCAGGGTCACGAAACCGAATACGCCCAATGGATAGCTCACCGTCTTGAAAAACGGCACGATCAGGTCTGCCCGTGTGGGAAGGGGCATGGTGAAGCCGCTCAGTGTCCAGTCTCTGAACAGCGGCCAGAGTTCAGCATTGGCCGGCGCCGACACGGCAAAGGTCAGATAGATAGACGCGATGGCACCGATAATGGCCTGCCAGAAAAACTTCTGCCGGGAAGACATACCCTCGGGATCGTTATGGACGACTTTCTTGTAATCGTCCAGCCAGCCGATGGACCCGAACCCGAAGGTCACCAGCAAGACCACCCAGATAAAACGGTTGGTCCAGTCTGCCCACAGCAGCGTACTGATCCCCACGCCAATCAGTATCAGGGCACCTCCCATGGTGGGCGTGCCAGTCTTTACAAGATGGGATTCGGGACCGTACGCCCGCACCGCCTGGCCGATCTTCATTTCGGTCAGCTTGCGGATGACGGGTGGCCCGGCCACCAGGCCGATCATCAGCGCCGTCGCACAAGCGAGAACAGCACGAAAAGTGATGTATTCGAAGACACCAAATGCACGGACGTGAGATTCAGCCAGCCAGCGGGCGAGTTCAAGCAGCATGGTCGTCGCCACCTCCCTGTTCGGCAAGATGGCGCTCCAGCGCCTGGACGACGCGCTCCATGCGCGCACTGCGTGATCCCTTGACCAATACGTTGGCAGGCAACTGGGCAACCAGCGCCTGCTGCAAGTCATCCAGCTCCGTGAAGCTCATGTCGGGGTGGCCGAAGGCCTCCGCAGCATGGCGCGAGGCTTCACCCAGGGTCAGCACCGCATCAATGCCCTGCTCGGCAGCATAGTGCCCCATTTCAGCGTGCAACTGGTCTGCTTGTGCGCCGATTTCACCCATGTCACCCAGGACAAGCACACGCCGGCCCTGCAAATCTGACAACACGTCGATGGCCGCGCGGACAGAATCCGGATTCGCGTTGTAGGTGTCATCAATCAGAAGCAGACCATCGCCCAGCTGGCGGGTATGCGTGCGGCCCGCTACCGGGTCAAAGGCTTCCAGGCCGCGCACAATGGCCGTGAAGGGCACATTGGCTGCAATGGCACATGCAACGGCGGCCAGCGCATTGCGAAGGTTATGCAGGCCACGGGCCCGTAGCACCACGGGCCCCGAACCGGCTGGCGTGTGCAAATGAAACTCAGTGCTGTCCGGCTGGGCCAGAATATGGTCAGCCGTCACATCGCAGTCTGACTCAAAGCCAAAACGCAGGACCTTCCGGTCTCCGGACAAGTCTGTCCAGTACGCGGCAAAGGCGTCGTCAGCGGGAATCACGGCCACGCCATCGACAGGCAGTGCCGTCAGCACCGAACCATTTTCCTCTGCCACGGCCTCGACCGTATGCATGAACTCCAGGTGCTCACGCTGGGCATTATTAACCAGCGCAATGGTGGGTTGCCCGATATCAGCCAGACAGGCAATCTCGCCGGGGCGGTTCATGCCCATTTCAATCACCGCCACTTGATGGCGGGCCGCCAGACGCAGCAGTGTCAGGGGCACACCGATATGATTGTTGAAATTACCGGCTGTTGCCAGGACGAAATCATCGCCCTGCCAGTGCCTGAGAATGCTGGCCACCATTTCCTTGGTGGTGGTCTTGCCGTTACTGCCCGTAATGGCAATGACCGGCAGACGAAACTGACGGCGCCACATCGTGGCCAGGTCTGTCAGGGCTTGTTGCGTATCGGCAACGACGATCTGTTCAATGTCTGCAGTCTCGTCCGGCTGGCTCACGATGGCAGCGCAGGCACCCGCCTGGCGCGCCTCTTCCAGGTAGTCGTGACCATCAAAGTTCGCACCTGCCAGAGCCAGAAACAGATTGCCATCGGTCAGGCTGCGGGTATCAGTAGACAGTGTGGCACCACGCCGCCAGGTCAGGGCCAGACGTGCCCATTGCCTGTCATCAAAGGCAATGGCTCGGTCAGCAAACTCCTGACGGACTTCGTGCCCTTTGCCGCCAATCAGCACGATATCCTTTTCATCAGCCTGCCAGAGTGCAGAGAGAATGGCACGCGATCGGCTGAGTTCGATCTCGGGCTGACGCTTCATGCCTGCCCGGATCTGATCAATAATGTCTTGCGGGTCCTCGTGACGGGGGTTGTCACTGGTCAATATGACGCGCTGCGCCAGGCGCTCAGCGACCTGCCCCATCATGGGACGTTTCTCGTGGTCCCGGCCACCGCCACAACCAATGACGCAATGCAACTGTCCGCCGCGTGCACTGGCAGTCTGGGTGAGCGCCTCGAGCGCACGCTCAAGCGCAGCCGGGGTGTGAGAATAATCCACCACGGCCATGGGCAAGGCACGCGATGGTCCGCAATGAATGGCGTCGACCATCTGCATGCGGCCTTCAACCGGCATGAGCGCGCCAAGTTCGCGTACGGTGCGCGCCATGCCCCAGCCAAGCTGGCGCAACACACCGGCCACCAACAACAGATTGGAAATATTATGGATACCCACCAGGCGAGTCAGCAACTGTGACTGACCCCGCGGCGTGCGCAAGGTAAAGACCAGGCCATATCCGCTGGCGTCAATATTGCTGGCCTGAATGTCGGCCTGGCGATCCGAATCGATGGAATAGGTGATGGGCGTAACAGCGGTCATGCGAGCGCAGAACTCGCGTCCTGCCGCATCGTCGATATTGACCACGGCTGCCCCGAGATGCGGCCAGTCAAAGAGCCGGAACTTGGTTTCCTTATACGCTTCGGTGTTGCCGTGATAATCAAGGTGATCATGCGACAGGTTGGTGAATGCAGCCACTTCGATGCGGACGTGATCCAGGCGACCCTGATCAATGCCAATTGACGACGCCTCCAGTGCAACGACCAGTGCGCCGGCATCCCGCAGCATGGCCAGTGTGCGATGCATGGTCAGGATATCGGGCGTTGTCAGTGCATTTTGCACCCGCTGTCCGTCGGGACGGATGACGCCCAGCGTTCCGATGGTGCCGCACGGCAACCCCTCTGCATTCAGGACATGGGCGATCCAGTTCACGCAGGTCGTCTTGCCGTTGGTGCCCGTGACGGCCACAACCGATAAGGCATGGGACGGTTCGCGGTACCAGTGATGGGCCACCTCTCCAAGAATGCGTGACAGGTGGCGGACCTGCACATAGGGAACCCCAAGCTCGGCCTGTCTGTCGGCCGTCCCGTGTTCGGACACCACAGCAACCGCGCCACGGTCAATGGCATCATCAATATATTCGCGCCCGTCTACCGTCTTGCCGGGGCAGGCAAAAAAGACATCGCCCGGCTCCACGAAACGAGAGTCCAGACACAGGTGCGCGCTTCGCTCGACATGCCGCCCCAGCCACGCAATGATTTCGTATGAGTTCATGGCAACGGATCTCCTCCCTTGCCTGCAGCAACCAGCGACTCCAGGGGCGCATCAGGCTCCACGCCCAGGCGTCTGAGGGCTTTCCCGGTGACCTCGGAAAACACCGGCGCAGCCACCCGCCCGCCGTAATAGGCGCCTGCATTGGGCTCGTCAATCATGATGGCCACCACAACGCGCGGATCGCTGACTGGCGCAAAGCCCACGTAGGAGCTGTGATACTGGTGGGTACTGTACTTGCCGTCGACGATTTTTCGGGCTGTGCCGCTTTTTCCAGCAGCCCGATAACCCGCCACCTGCGCCAGATGGGTGCCATCCGAACCGATGGCACGCTCGAGCATGACACGCACCTCGCGAGCAATTTCGGGCTGGTAGATTGGCGTGCTGGCAGCCTGTCCATCACGCCGCAGCAGACTGAGTGAAACCATGTCACCATCACGTGCCAACGCAGTATAGGCGTGCGCAATCTGCAGCAGGGAAGTAGACAGCCCGTAGCCGTAAGCCATGGTGGCGCGTTCGATGGGACGCCAGCGCTCCCACGGGCGCAAACGGCCTGCCGCCACACCGGGGAAACTGGCTTGAGGCGCACGACCAAAGCCAAGCCGATTGAAGTTCGACCACATCTCTTCGGAGGAAAGCCTTTCGGAGATCATGGTCATGCCGATATTGCTGGAACGCTTGAGAATATCTGCCACCGTGATGGTGCCATTTTTACTGACATCTGAAATCGTATTGCCCTTGTACCGATAACGACCGTTGCCCGTCTCAAACAATGTTGTCTGGTCGATGCGATTGATATCCAGCGCCAGTGCAGCCGTAAAAGGCTTGAGGATGGAGCCGACCTCAAAGGTGTCCGTCACGGCACGATTACGCAGTACAGCGCCCTGACGGTCCTGTCTATCGTTGGGGTTGTAAGAAGGCCAGTTTGCCAAGGCGAGGACCTCACCGGATTGCGTATCCAGTACCACACCGGTCGCAGCCAGCGCCTTGTTTTCATCCACGGCCCGCTGCAGGGCGGTAAACAGGTCAAACTGGATGCGTGCATCGATAGACAAATACAGATCCTGGCCATCGACGGGAGGCACAATGGCCTGCACGTCTTCCACAATACGTCCCAGCCGGTCCTTGATGACCCTTCGTGAACCGGGCGTACCCGACAGGGCACGATCAAACGCCAGCTCCACCCCTTCGATACCGATGTCTTCAATGTCAGTGAAACCAAGTACGTGGGCCGTCAGTTCAGCTTCGGGATATACCCGGCGCATTTCAGGCTCCTGGTGAATGCCGGGGAGATCAAGCTGCTGGATTTTATCAGCAATATCCATGTCCACTTGACGCCGGACATAGACAAATGTGCGATTCCTGTCGCTCAGACGCCTGTCAATGTCGGCGACGGACATGCCCAGCAAGCTGGCCAACTGCTGCTTTTGCCTGTCAGTCAGTGCGCTGGCGTCCTCGGGAATGGCCCAGATGGCACGAACCGGGACGCTGGATGCCAGTACGGCCGTACCGGTGCGATCGTAGATCTTGCCGCGGGTGGCCGGCAGGGTGACGTTGCGTTCATAGCGCCGTTCACCCTGTCGCTGCAGGAACTCGTTGGACAGCCCTTGCAGGTAAAGCGCCTTGGCAGCCAGACTGGCAAAACCAAGCATCAGAACCACAAAGACCAGGCGCGCACGCCACAGCGGCATGCGCGAATCCAGAACAGGGCTGGCATGAAAACGCACCTTCATGGCTGCTCCTCCCCGCCTGGTCGAAGATACAGTGTGCGTGCCGGGGACTCAGCCACCATGCCAAGCTGGTTGCGTGCGATCTCGTCAATGCGGGCGTGCCGGGCAAGCTCGGCGCGCTCCAACTGCAACCGGCGCCAGTCGGTATCCAGCTGACGGGCCACTTCGTTAAGCCTGTCGGCCTGCATGTAGAGCTGACGTGACTGGAACCGGGAAGTCACCAACGACAATCCGGATATCATCAACACGCAAGCAAACAACAGGCTCAGACGCCCCATTACATGCCTCCTTTTGCTGCATCCAGCAGCGGAGAAGGAACCAGCCCGGCTCTTGAGATCCAGGTGCGCCCTTTGTCAGCCGGCAAGGGGGCCGGGGTGCGTTCGGCTACCCGCAGGATTGCAGAGCGGGCACGGGGATTATCAGCCACCTCGTCAGCCTGCGCCCGATATCTGCCCAGCGAGCGCAGCACGGGAGGGGGCATGTCTTTTTCGGGAATAGGCAGGCGCGCCAGGGCAGTTGCAGGCCGGGACGCAGCCCCGATGAAATGCTTGACCATGCGATCTTCAAGAGAATGGAAACTGATCACTGCCAGCCGTCCGCCGGCTGAGAGGTATTTCAAGCTGGCCGCGAGGGCGTTCGCGAGCTCCTGGAGCTCCTGGTTGATGTGAATCCGTATAGCCTGAAAGGTACGTGTTGCCGGGTGCTGACCCTTCTCGCGCGTACGGACGACACCGGCGACGAGCTCGGCGAGATCGTGCGTGGTACGCAACGGCCGGGATTCGCGGCGACCGACAATCGCCTTTGCAATCTTGAAAGCAAACCGTTCTTCGCCATATCGACTGATGACCTCCTTCAATTCTTCCTGGCCAGCCTGTGCCAGCCACTCGGCAGCAGACAAGCCCGTGCCGGGATCCATGCGCATATCAAGCGGGCCCTCGCGCATGAACGAAAATCCGCGACGGGCATCGTCCACCTGGGGAGAGGACATGCCCAGATCCAGCATCAAACCATCAATATTGGCAATCTGACGCTGAACCAGATGTTGATCGAGCGAGCCAAAGCCCGCGTGCACCACGCTGACACGGGTGTCTTCACGGGCCAGTGCCTCAGCAACTTCAATGGCCTCGGGATCCTTGTCAAACACCATCAGCCGGGCGTTTTCCCCGAGCCGGGCCAGCAACTGCCGGCTATGGCCGCCCCGCCCAAACGTGCCATCCACGAAGATGCCTTGCTCACACGCCCATTCACGTGAATCCGGACCAGGCCTGGCTCCGGTTTTTCCAAACCGTGGAGTCACCAGGGCGTTGATCGTCTTCTCGGACAATACGGATTCATGAGTGAAAGCCATAGGCGTGCTCAGAACGAAAAGTTTTCCAATGCCGCCGGCACATCTTTGGCCAGGTCTTCGGCCTCGCGTTCGGCCCAGCGCTCGACATCCCAGAGTTCAAAATGACTGGCCATGCCAAGCAGCAAGACTTCACGTGTCATTCCGGCCGCCTGACGCAGCTCGGGAGCAACCAGGATGCGCCCGGCCCCGTCCATTTCGACATCTTGCGCATAACCCAGCAAAAGCCGCTGAAGGCCGCGCGCCTGCATGGGGAACGCAGCGATCTGTTCGCGCTTGCGCTCCCACTCTGTACGGGGATAGACCAGAAGACAGCCGTCAGGATGACGCGTGAGTGTCAGACGCCCTTCAACCTGGGAAAGCAGGGCGTCACGATGCCGGGTCGGAATTGATATCCGTCCCTTCGCATCCATCGTGAGCGCATTACTTCCCTGGAACAAAGCGTTTCCTCCACTTTTTCACACTATTTCCTACTTTTCCCCACTCTAAGGCAAGTTCATTGACTGGTCAAGCAAATAAAAGCATTTTTTTCAATGGATGCAAGGACTTAGGACGTTACAAAACGCGCATATATCTGCAAAACCACTATTAAATCAAGTGATTGGGAAGTATTGTCAAAGTTCTTTATGACGAACAGCTGCTTGATGGCCCTGCGAAGTCAGATACAGAGAGATACACAAGGCATGACGAAGCGCCTGACGTGAAAAGACAGGAAAAAATGGGGGAAAAGAGATAAAAAGGAAGAGGCAGGCAGACCTGTAGGCCGGATTCTGTAGGCCGGTAAAATACCGGCTGGTGATCATTCTTCTGGGCAAGCCATTGCTGACAAGCTCTAGCCATCTACCCGCATGCTTGGGTGGGCCGCCCTTTCTGGCCAGGCCGGACAAGCCAGCTTGGCCAACGCATGCCTATTTGATGTTGCTCCGGGTAGAGGTTGCCGCGTTTCACCCTGCCTTGCAAAACCTGCAAGGCAGACTCGTCTCTGTGGCCCTGTTCCTCGGGTAGCTGATGCAAGACATCAACCATCCGGACGGCTGTTAGCCGCTACCCTGCCCTGCGGAGTCCGGACCTTCCTCGATGCTTGTGCACCGCGATCACCCGGTCTGCCTGACTACCGTCATTATAACCTGCGACAATGATTCATTCATTGTTTTAATCAGCTTTTTCCCATGGCAATCAACCTTATCACCCTGACTGGCCTCAAACTGGCATTTGGCCATCTGCCGTTACTCGACAATGCCGCACTCACCATACAAACAGGGGAACGCATCGGACTCATTGGCCGAAACGGCAGCGGCAAGTCCTCACTGCTGAAAATCCTGGATGGGCGCATTCAACCCGACGACGGCAAAGTACAGCGCAGTACCGGCTTGCGGGTGATGACCGTCGAGCAGGAGCCGGATCTGAACGATTCACTGGCGGTACTCGAGTATCTCGAAGGAGATTACACGGCAACCGAAGACTGGCAACGGCCGGCGCGGGCAAGTATTTTCATGGATCAACTTGGCCTGAATGCACAAGACCGCATAGCCGACCTGTCAGGCGGCATGAGAAAACGGGTCGCCCTGGCCCGTGCCCTGCTGGATGAGCCCGATCTGCTATTACTGGACGAGCCCACCAACCATCTGGATTTCGATGGCATTGCCTGGCTGGAAACGACATTGCTCAATCTGCGCTGCAGTGTGGTGCTGATTACGCACGATCGCCGCTTTCTGGACAGGGTAACCACGCGCATCGTGGAGCTTGATCGGGGTCAACTGCACAGTTTCCCGGGCAATTATTCGCAATGGCAGATACGCAAGCAAGAGTGGCTCGAAGCAGAAGCCCAACAGCACGAACGGGCAGACAAGTTTTTGGCTCAGGAAGAAGCATGGATCCGGCAAGGCATTCAGGCACGCCGGACGCGTGACGAAGGACGCGTTCGTCGATTGGAGCGATTGCGTCGCGAGCGTGCCGAGCGCCGTGAGCGCCAGGGCAATGTCAGCATGGCCGTCGCAGAAGGAGGCCGATCTGGCCGACTCATTGCCGAGTTGTCAGAGGTTACCCACGGTTTTGGTGAAGACCCGCTCGTTCGTCATTTCAGCGTGCGTGTCAATCGGGGTGATCGCATTGGCATTGTGGGGCCCAATGGTTCCGGCAAGACCACGCTTTTGCGTATTTTGCTGGGTCTTCTCACCCCCGACAGTGGAACGGTCAGGCTGGGCGTGAATCTCAACATCGCCTATTTTGATCAAATGCGCAGCACGCTGGATGAAACGGCAACCTTGGCAGAAACCATTAATCCCGGAAGCGAATGGGTGGAAATTGGTGATCAGCGCAAGCACGTCATGAGCTACCTGGAAGATT
Organism: Burkholderiaceae bacterium; assembly: GCA_035301405.1. Classification (GTDB taxonomy): domain Bacteria; phylum Pseudomonadota; class Gammaproteobacteria; order Burkholderiales; family Burkholderiaceae_B; genus JAJYRX01. The sequence goes on along the minus strand of DATGUI010000065.1, from coordinate 558 downwards.
TCCTGTTTCCTGCGGCCCGCGCCCAGTCTCCGGTCCAGACCTTGTCCGGGGGCGAGCGTGCCCGACTGGTGATGGCACGTCTGTTTGCCCAGCCCTCCAACGTGCTGGTGCTGGACGAACCCACCAATGATCTGGATATTGAAACACTGGAATTGCTGGAAGCACTGCTTCAGGATTACCCCGGCACAGTCTTGCTCGTCAGCCATGATCGCGAGTTTCTCAATAATGTGGTGACCCAGACATGGGTGGCAGAAGAAAACGGCCACTGGCAGGAATACGTAGGGGGATACGACGACTGGGTGGCAGCACAGGCGCACCAGAAGCGCTCAGACGCGACAGGAACCTCCAAAGGGAACCACATTGAAGCCAACGCAGGAACACAAAACCAGAAGCGGCCGGAAACACCATCGCCACGCCGAGCCGCGAACCGGCCCGCCCGGATCACCACTTGGGAACAACGCGAACTGGAAGCGCTGCCAGAGCAGATTGCCAAACTTGAGCAACGGCAAGCTGAACTGGCCCGGCAACTGGGCGATCCGGATCTTTACCGCGAAGCCC
>DATGUI010000064.1:0-2564 GCA_035301405.1 Burkholderiaceae bacterium | reverse complement strand
CACGGTTCAGGGAAAGGGATACGAGCCCGATGATTTCCTCATGGAGGCGGACTTCACGCCTTCGGGGGTGGTGCGCATCACCGAGCTTCAGAACGAGCAGAACTACGCTTACATCAAGCCCTGAAACCCTTATCCTGAGTTCTGGTTACCACGCTACCAGGCGATGAAATGCTGGTATTCGCCCCGGCCCCGGTACCCACACCGGGGTCTGGTCACTTGATATACGCGTAATTTTCTTCCTGCTGCAGCTTGACGATTTCGGCATCCCCCATGGGCACCATGGTGACGAAGCCATGGACGTCCCCTGGCTGTATGCCCTGGTTGGCCGCGGCCCGCTCGCACATGCGGAACTCAATGATTCCGCCCACCGTCAGGCTTTCAGCGCGGCGCATCAGTTCGTCATGTTCTGCAAGCGCATCGTGCGTAAAAAAGTGCATTTCGGGACCATGCAACACGGCCACCACCGAGGCATCAAACGGGTCAGCACCGTATTCCACACTGAGTCCGCTCATGCGGTCGAGCAGGGCGTCAATGGCCTCGGGTGTGTCGACAGCAACATCAAACACCACTTTTTGCGGCAAATAGACCTGTTCGGCGGCGGGCTGGGCTGCGCCCCAAGGGGCATTCTGGTCTGCTGCTGATGCCGGCACGGACACGGGCAGCAACGTTGCGATGCCAAGCAGGCACTCCATCCCCACGGCAAAATTGCGGATCATTGACTTCTCCTTATGGCTGAACGGTTCTGACTGATGCTTGTGTCGCGTGCGGGTGCACCCGTGATGGCATGGCAAAGGCGGCCCGCTTGTTGTTGCGCTTTCAGTTCGCGTTGAAGTGCAGTCAGTTTATATTGAAGTATAGCAATCCGGCAGCACAGGGAAGCTGCTGATGTGGGCCAGCACCCGCCCATCACGGGCACGGCGCACTTCACGTTGTGAAGAGCGGCAGAGAGAAGGCGACGTCAGAAGAAGACGGGATCAGAAATTGGAGCAGTGCGCCCCCGACGGAGCCTGCCCCGACCCGATGGCCAGCACCGGCGGCTCCGAAAACACGTCAATGGCGTCGCTGGTTGCCCAGTCCCAGCCAAAGAAGGCAAGCAGGGCCGCCCAGAAAACAATCAGCAAGAGACGGTTTTTCATGATGGCAGACCCTTAAAACTGATAATGACGGCGGATGCGAACGCCAAGCAGGGAGCCGACAAAGGCAACCGGTACCCATATCCAGCCGTGCAGGCTTCCCGTGGAAATGCCACTGACCATGGCGCCGATATTGCAGCCAAAGGCCAGTCGGGAACTGTATCCCAGCAAGAATCCAGCCACGATGCCGATGGCCCATTGCTGTGCTGTCAGTGAAGGGGACGCCGGACGGCTTGTCTGGCCTGCGCACTGGCTGCTTGATGCAGCCTTTGCCGGCCGGGCGGCAATCCACAAGGCACCGGCCAGAATGCCGATGTTGGTAATGGACGTGACGTCCATGAAAACCGAATTGGACAGGGCTTCAAGGTGCATGGGCTGCCCCCAGAAGGCATTGGCTGTCGGGTCAAACGCACCCGTTGCCGTGGCAATCTTGCCTGCCCACAAGCCAAAGCCATAGACAATGCCCCAGGGCGTGCCGGCCAGGACCAGATTAAGCACTGCCAGCACAGCCAGCAGGACGGCGCCAATCAGCAGCCTGCGGTTCAGCCAGGGGGCGGATCGGCCTGCCCACAGGCGTGCTGCGCCGCCCAGGGCCAGCAGCCCAAGGCCGGTCAGTGCCAGCGCCGGCACGGCACCGAACTCCGCCACCAGACTCACTGGCGTCAGGGTACCGAGGGCCAGCCAGTTATCCAGCTGTGCTGCTCCCAGAAAACTGCCTAAGGCAAACATGGGCAGAATCACCATGTTGAGCGGAATCCCCAGGCCGGCCTTGTATAGCGTGCCCGAGCCGCACCCATCAGCCACCTGCATGCAGGCGCCAAACACAAAGGCGCCAATCAGCAGGCTGTAACTGGGCGGCCCCAGGGCGGCATTCAGCTCGCCCGGGAAGGCAGCCAGCAAGGGCATGGATACTGCTGCCGCCAGAAACAGCAGCCATAACTGCGCCATGACCCCACTGCCGTCGCGCTGTTCGATCAGGCGACGCCAGCCCGTGGTGAAACCAAACCGGGCGCCAGCCAGCACGCCTCCCATGCCCGTACCAACCAGAAACAGTATGGCTTGCCTCAGCGAGACAAACCACAGCAGCAAAACGAAGAAAACAGCAATGACAACCGAAAGCAGATGACGATTCATGATGAAAAACTACCGTATCCAGACACTCATGAACTGCCAAACAGGCCTTTCAGTTGATTGACCAGCTGCTGGCCGCGACTCGGAACGTGATCCATGGGCAAGGGTGTGGAAGCCTGCGTCCATTCAGCCAGTGAAGCAGGGTAGAGCCGGACATTGGGTTGCCCGACCACCTCAGACAGAGCAAACCAATCTGTTGCGGCCCAGTGACCCGTATTACAAAACGAGATGGTTTCCTCGGTAGACTGGTTCAGCTCAGTCCGGGCAATTTCCCTGGCCTTGTCGGCCGACACAAAAGTG
>DATGUI010000063.1:0-12339 GCA_035301405.1 Burkholderiaceae bacterium | reverse complement strand
TATTCTGAAAAAGGGCCCTTCTTCGGCTACAACATGCTCAGCCCGGTATGGACCCTGACTTACGAGATATTCTTCTATTCATTGTTCGCCCTGGGCCTGCTTGTCTCCCAGCGCTACCGCAAGCTGGTGGCATTATGCATTATTGTGCTGCTGTTTACGGGGTTGCAGCTCATGCTGAATCAGCGGATAGAAGTGTCAGCCTATTCAGACTACACCTATCCGGGCATCACCCTGATTGATCCGATCATTGCCGTGCTTTCTTCGCCAATGATTCTCGAGTTCTGCTTCGGCATCTTTCTTTATATTGCGCTGGTGTCGATGCCTGATGTGTCTGACCGTTTCCGAAAGATCATGAACCCGTTTCTGATTGGTCTTGCTGCCCTGGCACTGGTCATGTTCTTTTCACCCATCTTTTATGGCCATGGCCCATTCAAATGGGGCATACCGGCCACCGTATTCCTGTTCGCAGCCATGACCTACGAACGCTATAACGGCCTGCCTGACAGCCGCGCCCTGCTCTACCTGGGAAACATCTCATTCTCCCTGTATCTTGTTCACGTCATCATTCTGAAAATCATCAGAAAGTACGAGTTCGACTTCGGGCTCACCGGCGTGTGGGCGTTCATGTTTGCGGTGACCTTGTCGCTGGTGGCCGCAGCAGTGGCTTATCGTGTCATTGAATATCGCAGCATCCGGGCATGTCGCCAGCTGCTGAAAAACATCAATGTTCCGACGCCTCGTCCCCTGGCTCAGGCGTAGGATTGCCAGGCTGTCTGCGACGCGAAAAAAAATCACGCAGCACGGTGGCACAAGCATCGGCCAGCACGCCCCCGCGAATCTGGGCATGATGATTCAGCGCCGTCTCGGCGGGTATGTCCAGCACGCTGCCACATACACCTGTCTTGGGGTCGCTGGCACCGTAGACGATGCGGGCCACGCGCGCATTGAACAAGGCACCCATACACATCAGGCAAGGCTCCAGGGTGACGACCAGCGTTGTGCCAGGCAGGCGATAATTCTGCAAATGCCTGCCGGCATCCCGCAGCGCCATGATCTCTGCGTGCGCGGTGGGGTCATGCAGGCTGATGACCTGATTGCGGCCCGTTCCGATGACACGCCCCTGGGCATCAAGCAGCACCGCCCCAACCGGGACCTCGCCCTGATCGGCAGCCATGGCGGCCTGCTCCAACGCTTGAAGCATGACTTTTTCGAGATCCATCATGCGTGGGCCAATGTCTGCAGCAGGCCGGGGATCAGCCCCGGAAGGTCATCGGCAATCAGTCCGAGCCCGGACAGGCTGCCGGCCTGGCCATGCAGCCAGCAGGCGGCAGACGCCGCAGCAAATGCATCCATGCCCTGCGCCAGAAAACCGGCAATCATGCCAGTGAGAACATCGCCCGTACCTGCTGTGGCCAAAGCCGGATGCCCCGATGTGTTGATGATGGCACGACCATCAGGATGGGCAATGACGGTGTCAGAGCCCTTGTGGGTCACGATGGCCCCCGACTGCCGGGCTGCCCGTTGCGTACGCACAAGCTTGTCGCTGTCGAGGTTGTCCTCCTTGGCGGGAAACAGGCGATTGAACTCACCGGTGTGTGGGGTCAACACGCAAGGGCCCTTAATGGCATCAAAAAGTCGATGGGGCTGATCGGCAAACGCGGTCAGGGCATCGGCGTCCAGCACCACCGGCCGGGCGGTGCCCAAGGCAGCCAGAGCGTATGCGGCGACATCCTGCCCGGCCCCCGGACCGACCACCATGCTGTTGATGCGGGCATCTTCCAGTTGCGTGCTCCAGGTGGACGCGTCATCACAGCGTTGAACCATGATGCTCAACAGCGAGGCAGCATAAACCGGCCACGCGGCGCTGGGCGCTGCGATCGTGACCAGGCCTGCCCCCGTACGTGCGGCAGCCAGTGCCGACAGGCGCGCTGCGCCCGTCAGGGTATCGCCGCCCCGGACCAGCACATGCCCGCGATGGTATTTGTGCTGATCGACCATGGCCTGGGGCAGGCTAGAACGCCACAGCCCCGGATGGTTTTCAGCGACAGACAAGTCAAGATCGGCAAGGGAGGCAGCGGGTATGCCAATGTCCGCCAGGACGAGCTCACCACAGAACTGCCGCCCCGGTGACAAGACGTGTCCGATTTTTTTTCTGAAAAAGGTGACGGTCAGATCCGCCCTGGCCGCCAGGCCCAGCGCCTGCCCCGTGTCGCCCGACACCCCGCTGGGGATGTCCACCGCGCATACAGGTATGCTGGTTTCTGTCAGCGCTGACGCCCAGCGGGCCGCGTCGCCCTCCAGCGGACGCGACAGGCCTGCGCCAAACAAGGCATCAACCACCAGATCAGCTTGCAGCAAACTGCGATCCAGCGCTTCGACGGGACCGGTCCACTGGCCGGCATGGGCGCACGCTGCCGGTGGCAGGTTCGACACATGGCCAAGCAGAGCCAGCCTGACCGCCCAGCCAGACTCCTGCAACAGGCGGGCAATCACGAAACCATCGCCCCCGTTGTTGCCCGGGCCGCATGCCACCGTGGCGCGCCCGGGTTTCCAGCGGGCATTGATTGCGTCGGTCACGGCCCGCCCCGCATTGAGCATGAGCTCAAATTCCGGAATACCCGCTTGCACGGCGGCCGCATCGGCGGCGGCCATTTGCCTGCAGGTCAGGAGCGCCATATCAGCAAAGGACATTGACATGCTCAGAGCTGGCCTTCGAGAAAGTGCAATCAGGCGTCAGCGAGCTGCTCGATTTGCTTGCGCAGCTCGAACTTCTGGATTTTTCCGGTGGCGGTCTTGGGCAGCTCGCCAAATACAACGTGACGGGGCACCTTGAAGCCGGCAAGGCGTTCGCGGCAATGCGCAATGATGTCGTCTTCTGTCAGCTGTCGGCCTTCCTTGAGCTCGACAAAGGCACAGGGCGTTTCGCCCCAGCGCTCGTCCGGACGGGCGACCACGGCCGCCGCCAGGACATCGGGATGGCGATAGAGGGCGTCTTCAATTTCAATGGAAGAGATGTTCTCACCGCCAGAAATGATGATGTCCTTGTTGCGATCGAGAATCCTGACATAACCGTCGGAATCCATGACAGCCAGATCACCACTGTGAAACCAGCCGTGAGCAAGCGCCTTGCGTGTTTCCCCGGGATTTTTCAGGTAACCCTTCATGACAATATTGCCGCGGAACATGATTTCTCCCATGGTCTCGCCATCGGCCGGTACGGGCTGCATGTCGGCATCCATGACGGCGACCTCGCGCTGCAAGTGATAGTTCACCCCTTGGCGGGCGTTCAGCCGTGCGCGCTCGGTGACATCCAGCTCTTGCCAGTGCCCGTGCTGTGCGCAGACGGTTGCAGGCCCATAGGTTTCTGTCAGGCCGTATACGTGCAGCAGATTGAAGCCCATGTTTTCCATGCCTTCTATCATGGATTGTGGTGGCGATGCGCCGGCCACCATGCCCTTGATCCCGTCGGGAATGCCCACCTTGAGCTTGTCGGGGGCATTGACCAGCAGGCTGTGCACGATGGGTGCCCCACAATAATGGTCGACACCGTGCTCGCGCATGGCAGAGAAGATCAGTTCGGGGTCCACCCGGCGCAGACAGACATTGACACCCGCGCGTGCCGCCACGGCCCAGGGGAAGCACCAGCCATTGCAGTGGAACATGGGCAGTGTCCACAGATAAACGGGGTGGGTTGGCATGTCCCATTCGAGAATGTTCGAAATGGCAGCGATGGCTGCACCGCGATGATGATAGACTACGCCTTTCGGGTTGCCGGTGGTACCGCTGGTGTAATTGAGGGAGATGGCATCCCATTCGTCAGCGGGCAGCTGCCAGTCGTAATCGGCATCGCCTGATTCAATGAACGTATCATAGTCCATGCTGCCAGTTTTTTCGTGGGGCCCTTCGAAGAGGGGATCAACCACATCGATGACCGTGATGGGCTTCTGGTGCGCACGCTTTTCCAGCGCGGCCCGCATGGTGGCAGAAAACTCGGTATCGACCAGCACGACGGATGCTTCAGCATGATCCAGCATGAAGGCGATGGTGGCAGCATCCAGACGGGTGTTCAGTGTGTTCAGCACGGCGCCAGTCATGGGGACCCCAAAGTGTGCCTCGACCATGGCGGGCGTATTGGGCAGCATGACCGCAACCGTATCCCCCTTCTTTACTCCAGCCTGCGCCAGTGCGGATGCCAGCTTTCGGCAACGCCGATAAAGAGTAGCCCAGTTATAGCGGATGACCTGCTCACCAAACCCGTGAACGATGGCCGGAAGATCCGGATAGACGGCAGCGCTGCGTTGAATGAATGAGAGTGGTGACAATACCGCATGATTGGCTTCAGAACGCGGCAGGTCCTGGTCAAAAATACTGGTAGACATAACGACTCCTGACTAACGGATTAGAGGATGGCGGAACGGTCCTATCATAGCCTGTCCGCCGCACAGGGCTTGCCGGCCCTGCATCAGCCGGAATTTCGCAGGCCTGCAGAAATGCCATTGATGGTCATGTGAATAACCTGCTGGCTGATGGTTTCGTCATGATCACTGCTGCTGTCCGATTGCACGGGCTGGCGATGACGACGCAGCAACTCGACTTGCAGATGATTGAGCGGATCGATATAGGCGAATCGTTCGCTCAGCGCATCAGCGAGCACCGGATTGCCGGCCAGAAGGCCCTGGCCACTGATACGCCGAAAGCATGACAGCGTGCGGTGATATTCTTCCTGAATCAAGCCAAAAACGGATTCGCGCAGCGTGACATCGGTCACCAGGCCGGCGTAGCGGCGGCCGATAGTCAGGTCGGTCTTGGCCAGCACCTGCTCCATGTTGGACATGAGGGTAGAGAAAAACGGCCAGTCGTGCAGCATGGCCTGCAGCTGTTCGAGACGCTCGGGTTCTGTCTCTGGGCCATCGGGTATGCCCTGCTCCAGATAAGTCTGCAATGCCCGGCCCACGCCGTACCAGCCTGTCAGCATGACACGACACTGGGCCCACGAAAACCCCCATGGAATGGCACGCAAGTCTGCAATGGCCTGTGTGCCATGACGGGCAGCCGGTCGTGAGCCGATGTTCAGGCCGGCAATTTCGCGGATGGGTGTGGAGGCATAGAAATAGTCATGAAAGCCGGGAGTATGAACCACCAGATCCCGGTAGTGCTCCTCGGCAACACCTGACATGAAGGCCATGACCGCGCCATAGCGTTGCATGTTGTCTTGCTCTGTCGCTTCGGCCACTTCTGCCGGACGCAGCGAGGCTTGCAGGGTGGCGGCAACGATGTTTTCCAGGTGCCAGCGTCCGACATCTTCGTCCTTGTATTTTCCCTGGATGACTTCACCCTGTTCAGTAAGACGAATCTGTCCATTGACGGTACCTGCCGGCTGCGCAACGATGGCATCAAAGCTGGGGCCGCCGCCACGGGCAACAGACCCCCCGCGACCGTGAAACAGCCGCAGCCGCACATCACGTTTCCTGAACACCTGGGCCAACTCGCGTTCGGCCCGATACAGGGTCCAGTTTGAAGTCAGAAAGCCGCCATCCTTGTTGCTGTCCGAATACCCCAGCATGACTTCCTGTATCCCCTGGTGGACCTCGTGGATGCGGCCGAGGACCTCGGGCAGGTCCAGCCATCTGGCCATGATCTCCGGCCCGCGCTCAAGATCGGGAATGGTTTCAAAAAGAGGCACGACCATCAGGCCATCCCCAACCCCGCAGACATCGGTGAGACCATCCAGCTGCCCGGACTGATCTGTATCCACAATCGGCGTCACCAAGCCGGTTTCCTGCTGCAGGACCAGAACTTCCAGCAGGTCGCTGAGGCTCTCGGTATGCGAAACAATGTACTGGCTGATGGCTGCAGAACCAAACAGCTGACGAAACCGCGCCGCGGCACGGAAAACATCCAGTTCCTTCGTGGTTTCGTCAGAATAGCGCACCCATGGGGATACCAGCGGCCGCACCTGCTTGAGTTCGGCCCGCAACACCGCCACTTTTTCTTCTTCGGTGAGCTGGGCGTAAACCAGCGGCTGGCCGCCATGCTGAGCGCCCGATGCGCCGAACAGCTCGCTCAGTACGCGCTCGTGCACATCAGAGCTCTGACGCAAATCAAGGGTGGCCAGATGAAAGCCAAAGACTTCGACAGCCTGCATGAGCTGGCCCAATCGGAGCTGAACAATGGGCCCGCCATGGTGAGTCTGCAGGGAATCGGCCAGCACCGCAAGGTCATCCTGAAAAGCCTGCGGTCTTGAGTAACGCGGTGCCGGGTAGGTGGGCCGCGGCGCAATATTGCGCCCCAGCAGGTGGCTGGCTGTTGCTGCCACCCTGGCATAGATATGAATGCAGGCCCGCCGATAGGGCTCGTCAGTGCGGTGCTCGGAGTCGTCCTGACTGACCAGCGCCAGCGCCTGCAAGGCAGGCGTCGTGCTGACCAGAGAGGTAGACAGCGACAACTCGGTGCCAAGGTTTTTTATCTCGGCAAGATAGTGCAGCATGATGCGTTGACACTGGCTCTGCAGGGCATCGTGCAGCGTGTCGGCGTGCACTGCCGGGTTGCCATCGCGATCCCCGCCTATCCAGCTGCCCATTCTCAGAAACGCCGGCAGGGGTTGCCACGATGACGCAAAGGCGGATTGACTCGCCGGGGCCAGACGCTGCTGCACGTCAGCATAAATCTGGGGGATGGCAGTCAGAAATGTGTAGTCGTAATAGCTGAGTGCGTTATCGATCTCATCCTGAACGGTCAGCTTGTGGCGGCGCAACATGCGTGTCTGCCAAAGCGTCATGATGTGCCCCCGGAGCAACGCGATACGGTGGCTGCGTTCAGGTGGTGTCAGTTGTGCCGGCGACTGAGCCAGCAGCCGGCTGATCTGGCGATGCAGATCCAGGGTGCTCTTGCGCTGCACCTCGGTCGGATGCGCGGTGAGCACCGGCATGATGCAACCTGATGACAGGCTGCGCCGGATATCCGCCTGATCAACGCCCTGCTCTGCCAGTGCCTGCATGACGCCAGCCAGGCCGGTGACCGGCGGCTGGTCCTGATTGAATTCGTGCGCCCGCTTGCGCCGATTCTGATCCCGGTCTTCGGCCAGGTTGGACAAATGCAGAAAATAGGTAAATGCGCGGGCCACGGCGTTGACCCGGTCGTCTTCCAGGCTGGCAACCAGCCGTTCCACTGTTTCCTGTTCGGAAGGGTCACCCCCGCGCCTGAGGCTGACTGCGGCACGACGCAGATCTTCCACAACCGTGTAGATGGACTCCCCTTCGCACTCACGCATGATATCGCCCAGCATGCTGCCCAGCATGCGGATGTCTTGCTGAAAGCTGGCGGTAGGAGCTGGTGGTGTCACTGCTTCAACAATCATGTCCCCTCCAGAACAGGATGATTAGGTGATCAGGCAGCGAACTTGCTGATGGCTGCCAGCGTTTGTGTGGCCCAGATCTGGCTGTCGAGCCAGACCTGATTGAAACTTTCTATGTTTTCATTTTCCCAGCCGGCGACCTCGCCTTTTTCGAAGGTTTCTATCCGACTCAGTGTTGAGCCCAGCGCGTGCTCGCGGTGCAGGATGGCCTGGGCAGTGGTTGCGTCCAGGGGCAAGTCGGCAAGCAGGCTTTCAAGCGATTCTCCAAGCAGGATGTCCATCATCGAAATAAGGCCGGCGGTAAAGGCTTCGCCACCAGAATCGACGCGCTCGCCCATCAGGCTGGCACACATGGCTGCGCGGGTAAGCGCCTGACTGAGCAGCAATCGGCTGACGGGCCCATTGTTGGCCAGGAGGATAGTCAGGGTAACACTTCGGACACGGCTCAGACCCAGCACGTTCAGGACCTGGGTAATGTTGGTGACGCTGCCGGTATGGTGAAACAGTGCCGAGTTTGTGTATTTGAGCAACTGAAAGGTCAGTTCCGGGTCTTGGGTAATCAGAGATTCGAGTTCGCGGAAATTGATGTCATCATGGCGCAGTTCGGTCAGAATGCGCACCAGCGCTGCCCGGTTGCTGGACCGTTGGCGTGCCGTGGCCCGATGGGTTTCGGGACGCGCATAAAAATACCCCTGGAACAGCTCAAAACCAGCATCGCGCAAGCTCGTGTATTCCTGATACTCCTCTACCTTCTCTGCCAGCAGCGTCAGGTTTCTTAACCGGTACTGCGCCAGGGCCTGCTCATCGATGCCCTGCTGGACATCGACCTTGATGATGTGTGCGACATCAAGCAGCGGACGGTTTTCGGAGGTAAGGACGAAGTCATCGAGTGCAATGGAAAAGCCCAGTGAGCGGATTTTGTGCAGGGCCGCCAGAACGTTGGGGTCGGCGGCAACCGTTTCCAGTACCTCGATGACCAACTGCTGGGGATGCGGCGGCAGGAGCTCGGGCTTGAGCAGCCAGTTTGTTGGCATGTTCACAAATACCTGCCTGTCGCCCACGAGCCGGTCAATCCCGGCTTCATAGAAGGCAGCGTTGAACACGCGCGCCGTGGCCTGTTCGTCATCCAGTATCTGTGCCCGGGTGACATCAAGCCCGGAACGATACAGGAGCTCGTCTCCGATGTGGCCGAGGGAGGCGTCGCAAATGGGTTGCAGGGCGATGCAATATTGCTCGTTGACTTCACTAGACATTTTTGCGCAATCTGGGCCCTGAGGCCACAAGAGGTAGACAGCAATCAATGAAACGTTTTATTACGTAATGGATTGATTGTAGCCCTGTATCGCTGATCTTCCACCTGTTTATCGTCAGGCGGTGCAAAACATCTTGTGCGAGGACACGATGAGTGCATCGGCAAGCCTTTTGTACCACGCTGTTCAGGCGCTGGCAGCGCGGCTGACAGACAGCCGGAATGTCCGGTTTCATATTGCGGCAGATGGGCGATACGTTTACAGTAAATGAAACATGATTCATCAGGAGACAGCATTGTGAGCTATCAAGCTTTTTATCAGGAATCCATTTCCGACCCTTCTGCATTCTGGGAAAAGGAAGCCAGCCTGGTTGATTGGCACAAACCCTTTGATCAAGTCCACGACGGCAGCCGCAGCCCGTTTGAGCAGTGGTTCGTTGGTGGCAAGATCAATCTCTGTCACAATGCTGTCGATCGCCATCTTGCCACCCGGCCCGACCAAACAGCAGTGGTGTGGGTATCCACGGAAGTCGATCAGGAAGAAACCTATACCTACCGCGAACTGCACACCGAAGTGCAGGCCATGGCCGCCATCCTCCAGAACATGGGCGTAAAAAAGGGCGACCGGGTGCTCATCTACATGCCCATGATTCCACAGGCGGCCTTTGCCATGCTTGCCTGCTTGCGCCTGGGCGCCATCCACACCGTCGTGTTTGGCGGCTTTGCCAGCGGCAGCCTGGCCACCCGCATTGACGATAGCGCACCCAAGGTCATCATCAGCGCCGATGCCGGCTCGCGTGGCGGACGCCATATCCCCTACAAGCCCCTGGTTGATGCGGCCATCGAGCAAGCCACACACCAGCCTGACAAGGTTCTGCTGGTGGATCGCGGGCTGGTCGACATGGATCTGATGACCGACAGGGATGTCATCTACGGCCCCGAGCGTGAAAAGCATCTCGACACCGCCGTAGAGTGCGAATGGGTAGATGCCTCTCATCCCTCCTACATTCTGTATACCAGCGGGACCACAGGCACCCCCAAGGGCGTGCAACGCGATACGGGCGGCTACACGGTTGCGCTGGCATCCAGCATGCAACGCATCTACCTGGCCAAGCCAGGCGACACCATGTTCACCACCAGCGATATCGGCTGGGTGGTCGGCCACAGTTATATCGTCTATGGGCCGCTTATCGGTGGCGTCACCACCATCATGTACGAGGGCCTGCCTACCCGCCCCGACCCGGCCATCTGGTGGCGTCTGGTCGAGCGATTCAAGGTCAACAGCATGTTCAGTGCCCCCACGGCCATCCGGCTGCTCAAGAAAGAAGCGCCCGATGCCGCCCGGAAATTTGACCTCGGCAGCCTGCATGCCTTCTTCCTGGCCGGCGAACCCCTTGATGAAACCACGGCCGCATGGGCTCAGGAAGCACTGGGTGTGCCGGTCATCGACAACTACTGGCAGACGGAATCGGGCTGGCCCATCCTGACGTTGCCCACGGGTGTAGGCCCCATTCCCTCCCGGCTCGGCAGTGCCGGACTGGCCGTTTATGGGTACAACATCAAGCTGTTTGACGAAGAGACCGGGGCAGAGGTGACCGAGCCCGGACAAAAAGGAGTGGTCACCATTGCATCGCCACTTCCTCCCGGCTTCATGCAGACCGTCTGGCAAGATGACCAGCGCTTCATTGACACCTACTGGTCGTCCATACCCAACACCTCGGTCTACAACACCTCCGATTGGGGCATACGCGACGCTGACGGCTACTACACCATATTGGGCCGTACTGACGATGTCATCAACGTGGCCGGACACCGGCTCGGCACACGAGAAATCGAAGCCAGCCTGGCGACCCACTCCAATATTGCCGAGGCGGCCGTGGTGGGTGTAGCCGACGCGGTAAGAGGCCAGACGCCGGTGGCTTTTGTGACGTTGCGTGATGGCAACACCCAGACAGAACTCCTGCAACAAGAATTGCAAAGCCTGATCGCCCGGCAATTGGGAGCCGTTGCCCGGCCTTCGGCCATCTATCCGGTCAACGCCTTGCCCAAGACCCGCTCCGGCAAGGTGTTGCGCCGGGCGCTGCAGGCGGTGGCAGAAGGCCGTGAGACCGGCGACATGAGCACCCTGGAAGATCCGGCTGCCATCGAGGAAATCAAAGGCCTGTTTTAAAGTTTTACAACTTCAAGGCAGTCGATATAATGCTGCCTTTCAGTCACCAGCCAAGCCCTCAAAAGGCTTGGTTGGCCTGATCTTGCACCGTCTTCACTCATCTTGAACCCCAAAAAATCTTCAGAATCAATAGGGGTTATTGAGCAAAAATCGCCTTTGACAGCGTCAAGCAAAAAGTACTATATATAGTACCAACAACTTCAAAAGACACCACATATAGGTGGTTGTCCCTCCCCTGAATTACCCCTGCAAACCTTGTGCAAACCGTTGTACGGCGTGGCAGGGTAACGTTTTGAGGACTACTGCACCGTGATCAAGAACATTATCAAGCGCGATGGCCGCACCGAGCCGTATATTCCCAGCAAGCTCAATGGCTGGGGCCGTTGGGCAGCGGCCAACCTCGGTGACAAGGTCGACTGGAGCAGCATTGTTCTTCAGGCAGTCAGCTCCATGCCGGATACCGTCACGACAGTAGAGCTCCAGGAAAAACTCATTCAGAACTGTCTGGACGAAGGCACCTGGTCCTACTACCTGATGGCCGGCCGGCTATATGCTTCCCATCTGCACAAAATAATCCATGGCTCCACCATTCCCACGGTCAAGCAACTGCACGACCAGATGATTGCCGACAACGTCATGGTCCGCATGGATTATTCTGACGAAGAATACCAACAGGTCGAATCCTTCATCGACCACGAGCGCGACTACGACACCCCGCATTTTTCTCTGCATTACATCCGGCGCAAATACAGCTTGCAAAACCGCGTCACCCACAAGGAGTACGAAACCCAGCAGTTTGTCTACATGCGCCTGGCCATGGCCCTGTCCGAATACGAGCCCAAAGATCGCCGCATGGAACTGGTCAAGCGTTTCTATACGGAGTTTTCGGCCAAGCGTCTGTCTGCCCCCACGCCCAACTATGTCAACCTGGGCACCAAGCTGCGCGGGTTTGCCTCGTGCTGCCTGTATGTGGTGGGCGACAGCGAGCCTTCACTGGCCATCGGCGACCACATCGCCTATCGCATGACCGCTGCCTCGGCAGGCATCGGCAGCCATCTCGTCACCCGCAGCAAAGGGGATCCGGTACGGGGTGGTCTCATTCAGCATCAGGGCAAGCTGCCCTATCTTGCCTCGCTGGGCAAGGCAGTGCACGCCAACATGCAGGCGGGCCGCGGCGGTGCCTGCACCACCTATTACTCGGGCTTTGACCCCGAGGCCGAAATCATTGCCTACCTGCGCAACCCGCGCAGTACCGAAGATCGCCGCAACCGCGACCTTCACTATGCCCTGGTCACCAACAAGCTGTTCGCCGAAAAGGTAGCCCGTAACGAAGACGCCTTTTCGTTCAACGTGTTCACCGCACCCGAACTGACACGCCTGTTCTTCAGCGCAGATTCCGATGGGTTCCGGGCCGAATACGAACGCCTGGAGAACGACCCCGATTTCAAGAAGGACCTGTTCAAGCCACGGGACATTATCCTGACCGCCCTGAACGAAGCCCTGGAAACTGGTGTGGCCTACCTGGCCAACATCGACGAAATGAATCGCCACACGCCATTCATCGAG
>DATGUI010000062.1:0-3347 GCA_035301405.1 Burkholderiaceae bacterium | reverse complement strand
CTCCAGAAAATCGTGTGTTCCTTGATTTCCCTGATTTTTTCAAAGGCGCGTTCCACGTCGATGGGATAGACATCTTCCGGTGCCACGCCATCCGCCATGAGTGCCGCTTCCAGCATGCCTTCAATATCGTTGCGCAGGGTCCGGGTACCGGGGAAGTCCTTGACGTTCCAGAAATCGGCCCAGTTCCTGGGGGCCTCGGGATGCGCCTTGCTGTCCCAGGTCAGGACAAAGGAATACAGATAGCTGCCCACGCCCCAGTCAGAGCGATGATGCTCGCGAAGCTTGTCGGCATCCACGATATCCCAGTCGACCTTTTCAAGCAGATCCTGGCGACCCAGGTCAATGGAGGCAGGGAGGTTGCGATCGCAGACATCCCATACCACGGCACCGCTTTCGACCATGGCCTTGATGCGCCCGGAGGTCGGCCCTGCCCCTTCCAGAACAGCCTGGGTATCGCTGGCCGCATTGAATGGCTCGACCCAGGCTTTGCCGTAGGTGGTGAGGGCGTCGCCACCCCAGTTGATCACGACAATCTCGTCCGAGGCTGCGTGAACGGGCTTCATTTGCAGACCCACAGGCAGAACGCCCAGCACAGACAGTGCGCCCAGAAAACGGCGTCGGCTCACCACCTTGCCCTGGGTTTTTTTGCGGATGATTTGCATGCAGTCTGCAACAAATTCATTATCGAATCTTGGATGTGTCATCTTGTCCTCCTGCCTGAGTGGCTGAATCAATGGCGTCTGAACGGTTCTTGAGTCCGTGTCAGACGGTTTTCTTATCCATTCGGGCGTAAATCACCATGACTACGGCCGTAAGAATAATCATTACCGTACCCAGCGCTGCAATCGCGGGGTCAATATTGTCCTGGAGGCCGTCCCATATCCGTCGTGGCAGCGGATAGATGCTGCGCAGCGTGATGAACAGGACAACAACGATCTCATCCCAGGAAAGAAAAAAGGCAAACACGGCGCCACCCGCCACCCCCTTGCGAATCTGCGGCAGTACCACCCACCACATGCTGCGCCAGGCACTGGCGCCCAGGCTTCGGGCTGCTTGCTCGGTACGGGAATCCAGATTGGCCAGTGCAGCCGTTACGGTCAGGAAGACAAACGGCATGCCGCGCATGGCATGAACAATGACGACCCCTGCGTAGGTGTCCAGCAAGCCCGCCACCGCCCAGGCCTTGTAGTAGGCCAGTGAATGAACGATTTCGGGCACGATCATGGGTGCCAGGATCAGTGGTTGCAGCAAGCGCTGCGTAGCGGGTTTGCGCCGACTGATTCCAATGGCAAAGAACGTGCCCATCACAACGGCAAGCACCGCTGCAAAACAGGCAATGATGAGGCTGTCCGTCAGGCCCTGAACCCAACGCGGATCGGTAACCAGACTGACGTAGTGACGGAACGAGATTTCGCCATCAGGCAGGGACAGATACCGGTGCGGTGTCACCGATATGGGCAGCATGACCAGCATGGGCAGGGCCAGGAATGCAATGACCAGCCACGCCATGGTACGCGAGAGTACAGGAGTATTCATGCGGTCAATTCCCCTTCAGGCCAATGGAGCCCCCGACACGCAGGTAGCGGCTCATCCAGACATTGAGCATGACCACCGCCAGCACCAGAACGGTAGACAGCATGGCCGCCAGCCCCCAGCGCAGGGTTTCGGATATCTGCTGTGCAATGTACTGGGCCACCATGACGACACGGCCGCCGCCCAGAATGGCAGGCGTTACGTAAAAGCCCAGCGAAAAGATCAGCACCAGGATGCCGGCGCCCGCCAGGCCAGGCAGGCTCTGCGGGAAAAACACCCACCAGAATGTCCGCCAGCGACTGGCACCAAGCGCCCGTGCGGCATTGGTGGTGCGCTGATCAATGCCCGACATGTTGGCATACAGGGGGAGCACGGCATAAGGCACCATGTAGTGCACCATGCCGATGATCACGCCAAATTCATTTCGTACCATTCTCAGGGGCTGATCGATCAGGCTCAATGCCGACAGGGCCTGATTCACCAGACCGTTATTCCCCAGAATGGCAATCCAGGCATAAGCACGGATGAGGGCGCTCAGCCAGAAACTGGCAATGACGATGAGCAGGACGATATTGCGCTCGCGCTCGGGCATGGACAGCAGGCCATAAGCCACCATGTAGCCGCATGCGATGGTCAGTACCGTCGTGAGAATGCTGATTTTCAGGGTATTGAAAAACACGTTGTGCAACGTGGTATTGCTTAACAGCATCCGATAATTGTCCAGGCCCGGAGCGGGATCATTGACACTGAGCAACAAGACGTTGAAGACCGGCGTAAAGTAAAAAATGGCCAGAAACGCCACGGGCAACAAGATGAGCAACAGGTAGAACCGGTCGATGCTGCTGGAGGACTTCATGATGTGGCCTCGGGCGCCAGAACCAGGGCGGATTCGGTCTCCCAGCCAAGCCAGACCTGAACACCAGGCTGAAACTGGTCAGCGCTGTCCAGTGATTCCTTGCCCAGGATAACGGAGAGCGGCGTATCGCCCACAGCCACCGACAAGTCAAAATGGTCACCCAGAAACGTGGCCTCGGTGATATTGCCCTGCACCCGGCAGGCAGACTGGGGTTCATCCAGCGTTATGGAGATACGCTCGGGCCGGATGGCCAGGGTTGCCGGCGAGCCGGCAGCAAGATCACTTCGCAGACTGCCCTCCACTTCACCAAAGGACGTGGCAATGCGAGCCTGGCTATCGGTGACTGCTTCCAGCCGCCCATCGATAAAATTGGTGCGCCCGAGAAAATCCGCTACAAACCGCGACCGGGGATGGTGATAGAGGTCCTGGGGTGAGCCGATCTGCTGAATGCGACCGTCGCGCAAGATGGCAATGCGATCCGACATGGACAGGGCTTCTTCCTGGTCGTGGGTCACGTAAATGAAGGTGGTGCCCACCCGATTGTGCAAGGCCTTGAGTTCGCTTTGCAGCGATTTTCTGAGCGCCTTGTCCAGTGCGCTAAGGGGTTCGTCCAACAACAGCAGCTCGGGCTTGAAAACCAGCGCCCGTGCCAGGGCCACCCGCTGTTGCTGCCCTCCCGACAGGGCGGCGGGCATGCGCCTGGCATAAGGCAGCAGTTCCAGCATGTCGAGCGTTTCTTCGACCACATCAGCTGCCTGCTTGCGGGACAGATTGCGGGCACGCAAAGGAAACCAGACGTTGTCCCAGACGCTCATGTGGGGGAACAGCGCATAGCCCTGAAACACGACACCAAAGTTGCGTCCTTCGGGGCCAAGATTGGTGATGTCCTTGCCGTCGAGTTCGATGCGACCACTGCTTGGTTCGACAAACCCCGCAATGCTCATGAGCAAGGTGGTTT
>DATGUI010000061.1:0-2698 GCA_035301405.1 Burkholderiaceae bacterium | reverse complement strand
TTTCCATCATGCTGGCGCGTGCCAGCCGGCTGTATTGGGCGATATAGACAAACGCCAGGGTAAAGGCTGGCAAGACCAGGTGATGCAAGACATCAAGTACCCCCGCCAGCCCGGTGGCATCGGACCCCGACGAACGCATGTCAGAAACCGGAAAGATGGGCAAGACCGAAGCAAACAGAATGATGAATACGATGCCCGTCCAGAATACCGGTGCCGAATACCCGACGATGGACAGTGTGGTCACAATTTGCGAGAGCAGGCCGTTGGGCTTGCGTGCAGCCAGTGTGCCCATGAAGGTGCCCACCAGAAACGCGCCCAATACGGCCGTGACGACCAGCAGCAGCGTGGCCGGCAGGCGTTCAATAATCAGTTCGCTGACGGGTGCATTGAAAAAGTAAGAGAAACCGAAGTCACCCTGCAGGATCTTTCCCAGATACACCCCCAGCTGGACAATGAAGGGCTTGTCCAGACCAAACTGCTGTCGCAGCTCCTCCTTGAGCTCTTCCGTGATACCGCCCATGGATCCCGCAATGGTTTCTACCGGATCACCGGGCGAGATGTGAATGAGCAAAAAGTTCAGCACGATCACGGCTAGCAGCAGCCCTACTGCATAGCTGATGCGCTTGAGCATGAAGATAAGCATAGACAGTCCTACTCAATAAAAAACAACGTATGGAGAGGCTACTTCAGGTAGACGTCATCCATGGGTGACAGTGGTCCCCAGATGGTTTGCGGGACGTTACCCACGTTGTCGGCTGCCAGTGTGTGATAAGGCGTCTGGGTGTTATGAATGATGGGTACTTCATCCGTCACGATCTTCTGGAATTCGGCATAGAGTTCCTTGCGCTTGTCTTCATCCAGTTCAACGGCAGCGGCGTCGAGTAGTTCGTCAACACGATCGTTACGATAAGACTGGGTATTGGTCCACACCACATTGCGAATGTTGGAAGACAGGAAGGTGCGGTGCACGCCAATCACCGGGTCGCCCCAGTTCCAGACGTTGTCGGTTGTCATGTCGAAATCGTGATTGGCGATGTATTGCGTCCAGGTGGGGAAGTCCGCTGCCGTGCGCAACTCGGCGTCAATGCCGATTTTCTTTAGTTGCGAGCGGGCATATTCTGCTGAAGTCTTGCCAAACTGGGCACCGGGCAACTGGTCGATCACGATCTTGAAGCGGATGCCGTTCTTGTCGGGTTCCAGCCCTGCTTCATCAAGCAGCTCATTGGCTTTGTCCAGATTCTGTTCGTACATGACCACATCGGGCGTGGCAAACGGGCTGGAAGCAATGATGGGGCCATCGGCGCGTTCTGCATAGCCGCCAGTCAGAGCCTTGATCATAAATTCCTTGTCGAGGCTGTAAGCAATGGCCTTGCGGACCCTGACGTCGTCCAGGGGTTCTTTGGCTGTGTTGATGGCCATCCAGGTCAATGACCCGATGCCCTCATAACCTCGATTGATGAATTGCAGTGATTTGTCTGCTTCAGCCAGCTTGAGCACAGCCGGTTCAGAAGCAAACGGTACCATTTGCAGATCACCGCGCTGCAGGCTCATGAGCAGGGTGGTGACGTCCTGATTGGTCTGGATGACGAGACGATCCAGGTAGGGTTTGTCTTCAAGGAAAAAGTCGTCAAAGCGTTCCATGACCACTTCTTTCCCGGGAGTAAAGCGCTTGAACTTGAACGGGCCGGAACCGACGACGTCGGACGTATTGCGCGGGTGGTTCTTCAGATCCTGGCCATCATCGTAGATATGTTTGGGCATGATGGGCGTGAGCGCAGGAGAGAGGGCAATCAACAGTGCCGGATGCGGTCGGGACAGCTTGAAGACCGCCGTATGCGGGTCGGGGGTTTCAACCTCTACAACGGCATCGAGCATGGTCTTGAAAGGATGATGCTCTTTGACCGCCATGATGGAAAAGGCCACGTCCTCGGAGGTAATGGGCTCGCCATCATGAAACACTGCGTTGTCTCGCAGTTTGGCCGTGAACGTCTTCCCATCGTCGCTCCATTCCCACTCGGTTGCCAGGTACGGAAGGGCGTTCCATTCGTCATCGTAACGCAGCAGACTGGCAAACAGTTGCGTGCTGGGGATGGCCGTTGCCATGCCTGATTGCACCCCACCATTCAGGTGGCGTGGTGCCTGAAAGTTACCGATGGTCAGGGTGCCGCCGGCTTTGGGTTCGTCCGCCAAGGCGGGGGAAATGGCTGCCTGCAGCATAAAGGCAAAACTGATGGCCAAGCTGGAGAGGAGGGTAGAGAGTTGCATGGTTTGTCTCCGTGTCTTTATGGAATCTGTTTGGGGGCAGATTGCGGGTTGTCTTGCTTGTCATGCATGGGCACGGTCATATGCCAGAACGGCATCGTGCAGCACCTGGCATCCGGCTGCCAGGTCGGCCGGTTTGGCATATTCGGCTTCGTTATGGCTGATACCGTCTTTGCACGGCACAAACACCATGCCTGTGGGCACAATCCGTGACATGGCCACGGCATCGTGGGCAGCGCCGCTGATAATGTCCATATGACTAAAGTGATTATCCATTGCAGCCTGACGGATCAGGTGGATGCATTGTGAGTCGAAAGGGGATGCGGGCTGATCAAGAACCTGCTTGACGTCGGCTATTAGGCCATGCGCCTTGGCTGCCTTGTCTACGGTTTGGCGAAATTCGGCGTCCATGGCCGTACGCGTGGCGTCGTCGGGA
>DATGUI010000060.1:0-14320 GCA_035301405.1 Burkholderiaceae bacterium | reverse complement strand
TTTCGGCGAGAGCAGTAGGGCAGATATCGGGGCATTGGGTAAAGCCAAAGAAGACGACAGTGACCTTGCCGGAAAAGTCCTCCAGGGTGCGGAGCTCACCCGTGGTGTCTGGCATGGACAAGGCCTTGCCGTAATCGGTTCCGGATAAGTCAGTGCCGAGAAATTCAGTGGGTTTATCAGCGGAGCAGCCTGCCAGCACGGCGGCCAATATGACAGAAACAAAAATGCGAAATACAGACATGGACCAGGACAAGCGTAACACCCGGGTTCAAAGCAGGTTTACCCAGTGATCAAGCAGCAGGGAACCGAACAGTAAAGCCAGATAAATGATGGAATAACGGAAAAGTTTGCGCGCCAGCGGCTCAGAATAGCATCGGTACAGCTGCCAGGCGTAATTCAGAAAAACGCCACTGAGGATGACGGCAGAAGCCAGGTAGAAGACGCCGTTCATGCGGATGATGAACGGAAGCAGTGAAGCGGTAAACAGCACGATGCTGTAGAGCAGGATGTGCAGACGCGTAAAGGCATTGCCGTGGGTAACGGGCAGCATGGGCAGGCCGGCGCGGCTGTAGTCGGTGTCGCGGTACAGGGCCAGTGCCCAAAAGTGCGGAGGCGTCCAGATGAAGATGATGAGCACCAGTACCCAGGCTTCGGCAGGCACGGCGTTGGCGATGGCGGCCCAGCCCAGGGCGGGCGGCATGGCACCCGACAGTCCGCCGATGACAATGTTCTGTGGCGTGCGGGGCTTGAGAAACATGGTGTAGATGACCGCATAGCCGACAAAGGTGGCAAAGGTCAGCCACATGGTCAGGGGATTGACCAGGGTGTAGAGAATCAACATGCCCAGGCCACCCGTGACGGCTGACAGCATCATGACCCTTTTGTTGCTGATGGCGCCCTGCGCCGTCGCCCGGCGTGAGGTGCGCAGCATACGGGCGTCGATTTCTCGCTCAACCAGACAGTTCACGGCAAAGGCGGCGGCCGTCATGAGCCATATGCCCAGCGTTGCGGCGACAACCAGCCCCGGATCGGGCAGCCCCGGGCTGGCGAGAAACATGCCGATCACCGCGCAAAAAACAGCGAGCTGGGTGATGCGTGGTTTGGTCAACACCAGATACTGACGCAGTATCTCGGTGTGATTGGCGGATAGTGCCATCATGGATTGTCCCCTTGCCGGGTCTGACCCGTTATACGTACCAGCAGTGTGACGGTGGCCAGTACCAGGCCGGCCGCCCCACCATTATGGAGCACGGCAATGACCAGAGGCCATTGGAAGAATATTGTCGTGAGCCCCGTAAAAAACTGTGCTACCAATAAGCCTAGCACCAGTCGGGCGGGTCCGCCAAGGCCTGCAGTTTGGCGCAACCGCCAGGCCAGTACGCCCATGTACACAAAGACAATGACAGAAAAGCTGCGATGCGTCCAGTGGATGGCGGTGAGTGCATGCTGGGAGATCATGGCTCCCGAGGGCAGGACGCCCAGCCCCCTGATCAGCGAGAAGCCTCCGCGGAAGTCCATGGGCGGCACCCACTCGCCATGACAGGTGGGGAAGTCCATGCAGGCCAGCGCCGCATAGTTGGTGCTGACCCAGCCTCCCAGGGCAATCTGGATCAGCAGCAGTACGAACCCGATGGTGATCCATGGCAGCCACGGCTGGGCGGAGGTGGTCAGCGGGGGGTGGTGTTTCTCGCGTGCGGCCAGCCAGGTCATGAGGCTGAGCATGAGCATGCCGCCCATCAGGTGCGACGTGACGATGATGGGCATGAGCTTGTGCGTGACGGTCCAGGCGCCAAACGCTCCCTGCAGACAGACGGCAACCAGCGTAACTGTAGCCAGCGCAGGGCTGTTGCGCAAAATGCCGCGCCAGCGCCAGGCCATCCAGGTAATGCCAATGATGAGCAGCCCCAGTATGGATCCGGCATAGCGGTGTATCATTTCTATCCAGGCCTTGGGGAAACTGACCGGGCCATAAGGCATGGCCGTCAAGGCATCCCGAATGTGTTCGCTGGCACCAATCGGGCTGAGGTTTCCGTAGCAACCTGGCCAGTCAGGGCAGCCCAGTCCGGAGTCGGTCAACCGAACAAAGGCACCGAACATGATCAGATCAAAGGTGATGAACCAGGCCCAGAAAACCAGTCTGCGATAACGTTTGAGTATGGGGGCGGTGTGGGCGGACATAAGCGGCTGATCAGTCAGGAATCCAGGAAGAAAAACTAGCCAATACGCGAGTTCCGAAGCAGCTTGCGGATATCGTCCCGAACGCGTGTCGGTTCGGCATCAGGCTCGAACTCCATCATCAGATTGCCTAGCGGATCGATAATCCACATGGGCTGCAAAGACTGTTCATACCATGGTTGGTCGCCAGTGTCAGCTGTATCGCTGGAAGTTTCGGTACCGGATGGCGATAAGGTGTCATGGGTCAAGAATTTGTCAAGATCCAAAGGATTGACACGAAGCATGTGGGTGCCCCGATAGGCCTCAAGAATCGTCTCGTCGATCTCGCCATCATCCAGTACAAACCAGACGCGGGCCAGCCGCTCGACATCCTTCCCCTGGCTGGCGTGCGAGTTGCGCATGATGAATAGCCGCCGCACACATGTCTCCGGGCAGGCGGACGGCCCGGCAGTGACGAGCAGCCACTTTCCGCGAAGATCATTGAGATCTGCCGGATGCCCGTCCAGATCCACAAGTGGCAGCGCCTGGGCATCGGGCATGGGGCGCTGGGGTTCGACAAGCGCGCCGTAATTGGTATGCCCGGAGGGCGTCAGCCCCAGTCCGGGAACAAAATAAGCCAATAACGCCAGCACCACCGGCGCAAGCGAAATCACGATAATCCACACCATGGGGCTGAGTGATCGGCGCTTGTCGGGGGTTGGCTGGTGAGAATCCTGATGGTTTGTTGTTTTGGTCACTTTCCATCCTTTTTGAAAGACGTCCGGAGTCCGCGCCAGAAGAGCGCCACCCACGCACCGGCTGCAATGGTGAAGAACCCGAACCACTGCAAAGCATAGCCTTTATTGGTGGCGGCGTCCGTTGAGGGATGCTCCCATTCTTGTATCAGGCCGTGGTCGGTGCCATTGTGCCGGGCAACAACCATGGGCAGCAGGTGCAACCCGGTAGCGTAAGCATAATCCTCTTGTGCCAGGTTCTGGACGATGACGGGGGCATCACGGGTGTCATTCAGTGAGTCGGGCAGCGCCATGTCGTCCTGCGCGCCCCACGACCATAATTCGAAGACACGGGGCACATGAGGAAACAACTCGCCTTCAATGGTTTGCGTTGCCTTATCCTCTGCCAGTTCATCAAGCAGGGCCTTGCGGACCTGATTGGGGCGAGATGGATCGTTGTCCATGACGCGCTCGCGGGGTAGCCAGCCACGCAAGACCGTCATGTGCTGATCCTCTGACAGGGCTAGCGGGGTGGCCACCCAATAGCCCGGCTGCCCTTCATGGTTGCGGTTTCCAATAAGCACGGTGTAGGCGTGCAGCCACTTTCCGGAGGCAACGACCGGACGCCAGGCATGAAGCTGGCTGGCTGATGTGGTGGTATTCAGTTCAAGGGGCGGTCTTTCGGCAGCAGCGCTAATTTCTTGTGCAACGGCATCCCGTTGACGAGCGCGGTCAAGTTGCCAGAAACCGGCTCGGGCAAAAACGGCCGCCAGCAGACCCAATGCCAGCAGGGCGCAGACTGTGCGAAAATGGAAAGGCGAGCGCGCCATGGATGTAAACTTCCTTTTTCACTGGAGGCCGCGATGCAATGGATCGTACTACTGGCGTTTGCCGGTATTCTGGGTAGCCTGGGCTCGGCCCTTGTCTATCTGATGCGCGACAAGGGCGGCACAAGCCGCACGGTCAATGCCCTGACGGTACGGATAGGATTGTCAATTATTCTGTTTCTGTTCGTGCTGTTTGCCCATCATATGGGTTGGATAGAAACCTCGGGGGTGACATTCTATCGAAACTAGCACCACGGCCTTTTGGCAGTATCGGGGCAGATGGCGCGCGTTGGGCATGGCCACCCGCCCCGAGACAGTACCGCACTGGTTCAGAACCAGTAAACGAACAGGTACAGACCCAGCCAGACCACGTCAACAAAGTGCCAGTACCAGGCGGCGCCTTCAAAGCCGAAATGGTGTGTGGCAGTGAAGTGGCCTCGAATCAGGCGGATAAGGACGACAGTCAGAAATACGGAACCAAGGATCACATGGAAGCCATGGAATCCGGTGAGCATGTAAAAGATGGAGCCAAAGGCGCCTGAGTCGAATCGCAGGTTCAGGTCCGCATAGGCGTGTGCGTATTCGTAGCTTTGGCAGCCCACGAAGGTAAAGCCCAGTATGACGGTAACGGTCAGCCAGAATATGGTGGGTGAGCGTTTTCCGGCGCGCAAGGCGTGGTGAGCAATGGTCAGGGTGAGCCCGGATGTCAGCAGCAGGGCGGTGTTGATGGTGGGCAGCCAGAATGGGCCAACCGTCTTGAAGGTGTCCACTACCCCGGCAGGCCCGAAGTTTGGCCAGGATCCGGAAAAGTCGGGCCACAGCAGGGTTTGGTGATCCAGGTCGGCCAGGAACGGCGTGGTCACCGAGCGCATGTACCACAGCGTGAAAAAGAAGGCCGAGAAAAACATCACCTCGGAAAAGATGAACCACGCCATGCTCCATCGGTAGGCCGAATCCACGCGCTTGCTGTTCAGGCCGATCTCGGACTCGCGTATGGCTTCACCGAACCAGGCATAGAGCGAGGCCAGCAGACAGGCCACGCCGGCAAGGAACAGGTAATAGCCAAACGTGTAGAGGTTGATCCACAGCGCGGCACCCAGCAATGTCATCAACAATGAAAAGCTGGTCCGGATGGGGTGCGGCGATATGTCAGGAACGTAGTAGTACGGCGCCTCCTTTCGGACTCCTTGACTTGCACTCATGGTGTTCTCCTGCTGTGTTATCAATTTATTGGTGATCGTTGGCTCAGCTCAGGCGCTCGACAAACCACTTGGCGATGAATATCAGCCCCGCAACCAGCCCGATTGCTGCCAGTATGCCCGCAATGATCAGGTGAATCGGGTTGAGGGTGGCGATGTCTACATGGTGGCCCTTGCCTTTGCGTACTCCGAACATTCCCCAGGCGACGGCCTTGAGGGTTTGAAAGAAATTCAGTTTGCGACGAGACAATTCTCGAATGTCGTCGTTCATAGGCGTTGCTGCTTGCTGCGTGTTGTCTGGTCAATCAGGGTGACTCAGGGACCCCCGCGCACAAATGTCCAGACCATGATGACAATGACCATGATGACAAGTGCAATGGCCAGTCTGCGATTCTTGCGACGTTGCTCGGGGGTCATGGAAGCGATTTTTACTCCGTATGTGATGTCTGTTTACTTGACCTCGGGTGGCGTCTCGAACGTATGGAACGGGGCAGGCGACGGTACGGTCCACTCAAGCCCTTCGGCGCCTTCCCAGGGTTTGGCCGGAGCCGGCTCGCCGTGACCACGCCAGGCCCGTACAGCCAGGTACAGGAAGATCAACTGCGAGAAGCCGAACCAGAACGCGCCAATGGTGGCAATCTGGTTGAAGTTGGTGAACTGTGCGGCGTAATCTGCATAGCGACGCGGCATGCCAGCAAGGCCCAGGAAGTGCATGGGGAAGAACGTGATGTTGAAGGAAAGCATGCTGTTCCAGAAATGCCATTTACCGAGCTTTTCATCGTACATGCGGCCTGTCCATTTGGGAAGCCAGTAATAAGCACCTGCATACATGCCGAACAAGGAGCCGGCCACCATGACGTAATGGAAGTGGGCAATGATGTAGTAGGTGTCGTGCACCGCGATATCAACCGGTGCGATGGCCACGATCAAGCCGGTAAAGCCGCCGATGACAAACACCCATATGAACCCGGCACCAAAAAGCATGGGGGTTTCAAAGGTGAGCGAGCCCCGCCACATGGTGGCCACCCAGTTGAACACCTTTACCCCGGTCGGAATGGCGATCAGCATGGTGGCATACATGAAGTACAGCTGGCCGGTAACCGGCATGCCCGTGGCAAACATGTGGTGCGCCCATACCAGGAAGGACAGAATGGCAATGGCTGCCGTGGCATACACCATGGAGGCATAGCCAAACAGGGGCTTGCGGGAGAATGCAGGAACCACGGCGGAAATGATCCCGAAGGCCGGCAGAATCATCACGTAGACCTCGGGGTGACCGAAGAACCAGAAGACGTGCTGATACAGAACCGGATCACCGCCAGCTGCCGCATTGAAGAAGGCGGTTCCGAAGTGACGATCAGTGAGCAGCATGGTGACGGCCGCAGCCAGTACCGGCATGATGGCCAGCAGCAGGTAGGCGGTAATCAGCCAGGTCCAGGGGAACAGGGGCATCTTCATGAGCGTCATGCCCGGTGCGCGCATGTTCAGTACGGTCACGATGATATTGATGGCCCCCATGATGGAGGATGCACCCAGGATATGTACGGCGAAGATGGTGAAGTCCATTCCCGGGCCCATTTGCAGGGACAGTGGTGCATACATGGTCCAGCCGGCAGCATTGGCACCGCCCGGTACAAAGAATGACACCGTGAATAGTGTGGCACCAATGGGCAGCAGCCAGAAGCTGAGGTTGTTCATGCGTGCAAAGGCCATGTCGGAGGCACCAATCTGGAGAGGAATCATCCAGTTGGCGAAGCCGACAAAGGCGGGCATGATGGATCCGAAGATCATGATCAGGCCGTGCATGGTGGTGAACTGG
This sequence comes from Burkholderiaceae bacterium, assembly GCA_035301405.1. Taxonomy (GTDB): domain Bacteria; phylum Pseudomonadota; class Gammaproteobacteria; order Burkholderiales; family Burkholderiaceae_B; genus JAJYRX01. Next base: position 7,587 of record DATGUI010000060.1, on the reverse strand, counting down.
TTGAACAGCTCGGGCCGGAAAAATTGCAGTCCGGGAGAGAACAGTTCTGTCCGGACCAGCAAGGCCAGCACGCCTCCTTCGAGCAACATGCAGAAGGAAAACAGGAGATACATGGTCCCGATGTCTTTGTGGTTGGTCGCAAAAACCCAGCGACGCCAACCCTTGGGCCGGTCGTGATGGCCCTCGCTTGCTGGGATATGATCGACAGTGACGCTGCTCATGGTGTGCACTCCTTCCTGCGGTCCCGTCCGCCACGGGCGGACAGGTCAATGCTGAATAGGTTGTTATCGTTATGTTCGTTGTGTTGATGGGCCGACATGATTAGCGCTGCGCCTTGACGTCGGCAGGCTGGACGACGGGGTCCTCGCCCTTGCCCTGGTTGCTCCAGGACTGTCGCGTGTAGGTAATCACAGCGGCGATTTCCGTGTCACTGAGCTGATCGCGGAAAGCAGCCATGGCGGTTCCCGGATGACCGTTGAGAACGGTGAGTATCTGGTCTTCCATGGGGGCCAGTACGTAGGCTTCATCGCCATCCAGTGCCGGGAAGGTACCTTCTACACCCTGGCCATTCGCCTGGTGGCAGGCGACACAATTGTCAGCATAAACCTTTTCACCTTGCGCGACCAGTTCTTCGGTATCCCATTCCTTGTCGGGATCTTCGTCAGCGCTGGCAACCTGATCTTGTTGGTCGGCAGCCCAGTCTTCGTACTCTTCCTGGCTGACCACCTTGACCACAATGGGCATGAAGGCGTGGTCACGACCGCAGAGTTCGGCACATTGGCCCCGGAATGAACCGGTCTCTTCCGCCTTGAACCAGGTATCACGCAATACGCCTGGCATGGCATCTTGCTTGACACCGAAATGCGGCACCATCCAGGCGTGGATGACGTCGTTGGATGTGAGTACTACACGTACCTTTTTGTTGACGGGGACCACCATCGGCTTGTCGACATCCATGAGATAGAGGTTGTCGCGCGGAGCGCGCCCCTCGATCTGGTCGCGAGGGGTGGCCAGATTGGACAGGAAATTGACGCCCTTGGCCGGGCCATCGACATATTCGTAGCCCCATTTCCATTGATAACCCGTAACTTTCACGGTGAGATCGGCATTGGTGGTGTCTTTCATGGCGACGACCGTGCGCGTGGCCGGCAGGGCCATGGCAATGACGATGATGAAGGGGATGACAGTCCAGGCAATTTCTACACCCAGGTGCTCATCGAATTTGGCGGGAACGGGGTTTTTCGATTTCCGGTGATTGATGATGGAATACACCATTGTCCCGAACACGATCACGAAGATCACGGTACAGACAATGAGCAGCATCCAGTGCAGCCAGTCGATGTCACGGGCGATCTGTGTGACCCCTTTCGGCAGGTTCAGTTGATTGACCCGTGGCCCTCCTGGCATATCCTCAATCTGTGCACTGGCCAGTCCTGCCCAGAATAGTGTTGCCGTGCCCAGAAACCCTCTCAACGTCTTCATGCTGACCTCTTCTTATGACGCGATTTGCTGGTATCTTGACCGAAATCAAACAATTGTGTCGAGAAACGCAGCGAAACGCCCAAATTGTCAAATGGCAGGCTTAGAATATTGGTAAGTTGGGTTATTGCCTGCTTCTACTTACGTACTATCGGCAGATTATAGCGAACCAATAATCCTTGTGTGGGGTTTTTCACGTCACCATCAGGCGTATCTAAGGGTAAACATGGGTTTGGTCGCTAAAAAATTGTTGCATCCTTGCACTACAATTTATTGATGAAGCCACTTTCCGGACGCCGTGTCCGGGTTCTCATCGACCACCGCTTGCAAGCGCTCACGCCGCTTTTTCAGCAGGCGCCCCCCGATCACGCTCAGCCCCTGATGCTTGCCGGGCGGGCCGCAGGGTGGGTTTCCCTTCCCGCCCGTCAGGCCATCAAGCATTGCGCCGGCGTATCCATTGATCACGACACCACGCATGTCGGGGTGCCCGACCAGTCCGGGTCGCCATCCCTGCAGGGTGTGCTGCATCACGTGGCAGAAACCTTGCGCGAGGCCGGATGCCTGAAAGCCTGGCGCAACGAACAGATCGACATCATGGCAGAGGGCAACTGTCTGGGTACGCTTGAGCGCGCGGCCATGCGGCCGCTGGGCTTGCGCACACGTGCTGTGCATTTGAACGCCTGGTCTGCCGACGGCCGGTTATGGGTAGCACGCCGCTCCCTTGCCAAGCCCACCAATCCCGGATGCTGGGATACGGCTGTTGGCGGGCTGGTCAGTGCCGGAGAAAGCCACCAGCTGGCTCTGATGCGCGAAAGCCAGGAAGAAGCCGGGCTTGAGGTCAACCAGCTTGATGTACTGAAACCCCTGCGAAACATTGTTCGGGTGTCCCGTCGCATTCCCGAGGGCTACCAGGTAGAAGATATCCTGGTGGCCGATTACGAGTTGCCGGAACATGGGTTGCCCGTCAACCAGGATGGCGAGGTCAGCGAGTTCGAGTGTCTGCAACTCGATGATCTCCTGGACAGGCTGGCAGAAGGAGCCTTTACCCTCGAGGCCGAACTGGCCATTCTTGACAGTCTGGGCTGGCGCTACCCGGACAGTCGATAAATAGACGCATTGGTTGGTTCAGTTTAAGCTAACGGGTACCGCCACTTGTTTGTACAGGAAACGGAGGTTCCATGGGCACACAAAACACCAATCCGTTCATTCTGCCCGGCCTGGGTCAGACCGGCTCGGCCTCAGAAAATCCACTTTTAACCAGCATGGAAATGATGCGCCAGGCTTGGGAGGGCCTCGCCAAGGCAAGTGGATTCGAGCCCACGCTGGCCGCACCCGGACTCTCACCCGACGATCTGGAACGGCGCATTGCCGACCTCCGTACCGTCGAACATTGGCTGCAAATGAACCTGGCCATGCTGGCCAGTGCCATTCAGGCGCTTGAAGTCCAGCGGTCCACCGTCTCCACGTTAAGCGCCTTCTTCTCTACCGCAGCTGGGGCCTCCGGGCAGTCTCCCTTCGCCTCGCCACTGGATGCTGCATTCGGTGCCCGGTCAGATCAGGCCGAAACAACCGGTGCCAGTGCCTCGGGTGACAGCAGTGGCCTGTTCGGAGCCCCTCCGGCGGGTCAACCGTCTGCGTCGGCATCGGCATCCGAGGCCACGGAGGCCGTCAATCAGGCCACTGAGCGCGCCCAGGCCACCATGCAAGGCTGGTGGGACATGCTGCAAGCCCAGTTCGACAGCCTGGCCGATGCCACGGCGTCTTCACTGAAGGGCGCAGACTCCATTCAGCAAGCGGCCGCAGCGGCACAGCAACAGGTCATGGATTCCGTGCAAAGCACCATGGCGGGTGCCGTCGCACCGGCATCGCAAGCCCCCGCCGCCAAGAAGGTCGCAGCGAAAAAACAGGCAGCCAAAAAGGCCAGCGCAAAGAAGGCAGTAAAGAAAGCGACAAAGAAAGCGACAAAGAAAGCAGCCAAAAAGGCCGCTGCCCGCGCTCCCGCCAAAGCAGTGCGCAAAGCCGGTGCAAAAAAGAGCACGGCAGCCCGTAAGACCTCTGCCTCCTGAGGTGTTTCCCCCACTCTGATTTCACACTGACTCAACTATGCTCAACGTTGTTATTCTGGCCGCAGGTTTAGGCAAACGCATGCAGTCAGACCTGCCCAAGGTTCTGCATCCTATTGCGGGTCGTCCTATGCTGGCGCACATTCTTGATACCGCGCGACAACTGCAACCTGACCGGCTCGTCGTGGTGGTGGGGCACGGGACTGAGCAAGTCAAGGCAGCTTTTTCCGACGCTTCTGATATCACCTTCGTTGTCCAGCAACCCCAGCAAGGGACAGGCCATGCCGTACAGCAAACCGTCTCCGAGTTGACAACAGGCTCCGGCAGCCGCACGCTGGTCCTGTATGGTGACGTTCCCCTGGTTCAGGCAGCAACACTGAATCAGCTGCTGCAGACGCAGGGCAAGGACGCCCCGCTGGCCATCCTGACCGAAGTCCTTGACAACCCGGCAGGATATGGCCGCATCCTTCGCAATGACAGCGATGCCATCACCGGCATTGTTGAAGAGCGAGACGCCACCACACGCCAGAAAGCAATCACTGAAGTCAATACCGGCATGTTGTGTGCCGACACGGCCCTGCTGATCGACTGGCTCAGCCGGCTCGACAATCGCAACGCCCAGGCCGAATACTATCTCACTGACATCGTCGGGTTGGCTGTGGCTGACAACCACACCGTGGCGGCGTCTCATCCAGCCACAACATGGGAAACCCAGGGGGTCAACAGCCGCCTCCAGCAGGCGCAACTGGAGCGCGCACTGCAGGCCGAGCTCGCCCGGCGTCTCATGGATCAGGGTGTCACGCTGGCTGATCCCGCGCGTACGGATGTGCGCGGCGCGCTTTCCTGTGGTCGCGATGTCTTCATTGACGTTGGCTGCATCTTTGAGGGGACCGTGACCCTGGGTGATGGCGTCCGGGTGGGCCCTTATGCCGTACTGCGCAACGTGACTGTCGACAACGACGCCTCAATCCGGGCATACAGCCATCTGGAAGACGCGCGGGTGGGTGTGGCCGCATTGGTAGGTCCTTATGCACGCTTGCGTCCGGGCACGGTGCTTGCCGAACGTGCCCAAGTTGGCAATTTTGTTGAAGTCAAGAACAGTCGCATTGGTGCCGACTCCAAGTCCAGTCACCTGGCTTATATTGGCGATGCCGAAGTCGGTGAGCGCGTCAATATCGGCGCTGGTGCCATCACCTGCAACTATGATGGCGCAAACAAGAATCAGACCATTATCGAAGATGATGTCTTCATTGGCTCCGATACCCAGCTCGTCGCGCCGGTTCGTATCGAGCGCGGGGCCACCATCGGTGCCGGGACCACGCTCACCCAGGACGCCCCGGAGGGCCGGCTGACGCTGTCCCGGGCGCAGCAAAAGACAGTATTTGGCTGGACGCGTCCCCGACCGCGTCCCAAATCATGAGCACGCATGGTCAAGCAGAATCACAGAAACCCCGGCCCGCAAAAAAGATAAGCAAGCCGGCCGCTTCATCCCGACCTTCGGCACGCCGGCCCCGGGGTCGCGGCAAATATCCGGACGGGCTGCCCCGTCCCCGACGCTACTGGGCCGTACTCACGCTCATGTCGGTACTGGTCATCGTCGTGCTGGACTCGACCATGGTCAACGTCGCCCTCCCGACCATTGCAGCCGATCTTTCCATTGATCCAGCTGCCGTCGTTCGGGTGGTGATCGCCTATAACGTCACCGTCGTGGTGACTTTACTGATCTTTTCCTCCATCGCCGAGCGAATCGGGTTTCGCCTGATGTTCGGCATTGGTGTTGGCCTGTTCGGGTTCGCTTCCCTGGCATCGGCGTTGGCCGGGTCACTCATGACCCTATTGCTGGCCCGTATTGCGCAGGGTCTGGGCGCATCCATGCTGATGTGTCTTTTTGGCGGCCTGATGCGCAATATCTATCCCTTGCGGCGGCTGGCCATGGGGATCAGTCTGAATGCCAGCCTGGTCGGGCTGACCGCGGTCCTGGGGCCTACCATTGGTGCGTGGATACTCGCCCTGGCATCCTGGCCGTGGATCTTTTTCGTCAATCTGCCCATCTGTGCAGGCGTGTATCTGGGCGTGCGGTTTCTTCCCGATGTCCCCCGATCTGCAGGCCGGTTCGACTGGGTTGCTGCGGTGCTATCGATCCCGGCCCTGGGGCTGGTCATTGTCGGGCTTGATGCGCTGGGGAAAACGCCTTTGTTCGCCTTGGGATGCCTGGCTATCTCCGGGTGGTTTGGCACCACCCTGTGGCGCCGGTCCTGGGCACAAAAGACGCCGCTGGTTCCGGTAGACCTGCTACGCATTGTCGGCATTCGTTATGCGGTGGGCGCGTCCATGACCATGTTCGCTGCCCAGATGGCAGGCTTTGTGGCGCTGCCCTTCTATTTTCTTGAAGTCCTGCGCTACAGCTATACCGAGCTGGGCATTGCCATGGGGGCCTGGGCCGCCGGTACGGCAATCATGGCACCGCTGGCAGCCTATTTCTCCGAAAGATATTCCGTCGCCGTCTTGTGCATTGTCGGAGCCTTCGGCGTCTGCCTGGGTATGGCCATGATCCTTTCTTTCTCCAATGTTGCCGGTGCGGGCTGGTACCTGTTCGCCATGTTTGTAGGCGGGATAGGCTTCGGTTTTTTTCAGACACCCAATAACCGCGCACTGCTGGCCGGCGCACCACGTCGTCGCAGTGGTGCGGCGGGGGGGCTGCAGGCGGTTACCCGGGTCTTTGGCCAGGGCGTGGGCATGGGGCTGGTGGCCATGGTTTTTGCGTGGGGCGGAGCAATGGGTCCGCAACTGGGCATTGCTGTTGCCCTGGTCTGTGCCTTGCTGGCGTTGGGTATCAATGTGCTGCGCGAGCTCAACCCGGTGCAGGACGCCGAGCTGGTCTGATGGTAATGCGGCCGCTTCGTGTCTTGATGCTCAATATGGAAAAGGGCTGGCGGGGCGGAGAGCGACAGACCCTGCTGACCATGCAGCAGCTTCGGCAGGCCGGGCAAGCCGTCAGCGTGCTGGCTCGTCACGATGCGCCACTGGCTCATCGGGCCCGGGGAGAGGGCTTCGACGTATTCGAAGCCCGTAATGCCCTCCAGGTCTGCCGACTGCTATGGCGGTATCGTCATGATATTGACATTTTCCATGCCCAAACGGCCAATACGCTGACATGGCTGGCTATTCTCGGGCCGGTACTGAAGGGGCGGCTGGTCTTTACGCGTCGCACGGCATTCCCGGTGCTCAGACGCCAGAGCCTGACCCGCTGGAAATGGCGACAGGCCCATGCGCTGGTCGCTATCTCTGAAGCGGCTGCCTCAGAACCCCGCCGGCTTGGTGTGGACGTGGCTGCCATCATACCCAGCGCCGTGAGCTTCCAGCCTTTCAACGAGTCGAAGGTGGCGCAGCTGCGCGAGCAGTTGCAGATGGGTAACCGCCATGTTGTGGCCACGGCGGCCGCCATGACCAAAGAAAAGGATCCCCTGACGCTGGTCCGGACGATTCATCGTCTGAGGCAACTGCGTAACGACTTCATTTTTCTGCATTTTGGCGCTGGCGGTGATCAGGAAGCTGCTGCGGTTGCCCTGGTCACCGAACTGGGCCTGCAAGATATCTATCATTTTATCGGCTTTCGGGATGACATCACCGACTGCTATCGACTCATGCATGTGTTTTTGCTGACTTCAAGGCATGAGGCCTTGGGCAGCAGCGTGCTCGATGCTTTTCTCTACGGCGTGCCCGTCGTGGCAACCCGGGCCGGCGGTCTACAGGAGGTCCTCGCCGATGGCCGGGGCATGACAGCAGCAACGGGTGATGTGGAAGCCCTGGCCGCGGGGGTGCACGCCTTGCTGGAGGACCCCGAACTAGCCCGACGTGTGGTGGCGGAAGCGGCAACCTATGTGGCGCAGCATCATGATGCCGGGCGGATGACAGCGCGTTATCTGGAAATCTATCAGCGGCTGCAGTCTGCCTGACTGCAGCGGTGCCAGCGTGTCCGCTTGTGACTGGCGGCACCGTCCTTGCTGCTGGTATCCTCCTATAATAGTTGGCAGTCGTGCTGAAG
>DATGUI010000059.1:0-10452 GCA_035301405.1 Burkholderiaceae bacterium | reverse complement strand
CATGTCGTGGCCGTATGCCGCAGGAGTCTTTGCCAGCCTTGCCTGCATGCCGTATGTCTTGTCTGATGTCGTTCGCCTGCTCAGGGGCGATGTCCGCTGCCTGGATAGCCAGCAGGAAGACGATGAGCACTAAAAGCAGTCCGTCATGACCATCCTCATCTTTCTTGCGGCCCTGCTGGCCGCCATTGCCATGGGCGTGCCCATTGCGCTTGCCCTGCTGACAAGCGGCATTGCGCTCATGGTGGATCAGGATTTCTTCAACACCCAGATTGCCGCCACCAACATGATCAATGGTGTCGACAACTTCATCTTTATTGCCATCCCGTTCTTTATCCTGGCTGGCGAACTGATGAACGCCGGTGGGCTGTCCAGGCGCATTGTGAATATGTCGCTGGCCCTGGTCGGGCATGTGCGTGGCGGACTGGGTTATGTGGTGGTGCTGGTTTCCTGCCTGATGGCAAGCTTATCCGGCTCGGCCATTGCTGACAGTGCGGCCATGGCCGCCTTGTTGCTGCCCATGATGCGTTCGGCCGGATACAGCGTCAAGCGCTCTGTTGGCCTGATTGCCGCGGGCGGCATTGTGGCACCCATCATTCCGCCATCCATCGGCCTGATCATGTTTGGTGTGATCGGCAACGTGTCGATTACCAAGCTGTTTCTCGCCGGCATTTTTCCCGGGCTGTTGCTTTGCGTGGCCTTGGCCATCGTCTGGTGGGTCCTGAATCGCAAGCAGGCCGATACGACATTGCAGCCCCGAGCCAGTCGTCGGGAGATCATGCGTGCCGTAGGGGACGGCGTGTGGGCCCTGGGATTGCCGGTGATCATTGTAGGGGGATTGCGATTGAGCATCTTTACCCCGACCGAGTCTGCCGTGGTGGCCGCCTTTTATGCATTCTTTGTGGGCGTGTTTGTTTACAGGGAACTCACGCCAGGAAAGATTTATCGTGCGCTGGTCTCTGCAGCCCATACCAACGGTGTGGTGATGTTCATTGTGGCAGCCGCCTTTGTGTCGGCCTGGATGATTACCATCGCCGACTTGCCCGGCGAACTTGAAGGCCTGTTGGGAAGCGTCTCTGATCATCCCATGGTGTTGATGGCATTCATGATGTTGTTGACCATTCTCATTGGCACTGCGCTGGACTTCACGCCCATGGTGCTGATTCTGACGCCCATCATGCTGCCGGTTGCGCGCAGCGCCGGCATTGATCCGGTCTACTTCGGGGTGCTGTTCATCCTGTGTGTCTCCATCGGTTTGCTGACCCCGCCGGTCGGCAATGTGATCAACGTGGTATCCAGTGTCTCCAGGCGGCCATTTGAAGAGGTGGCCACGGGCGTCATTCCCTTCCTGATGGCCGAAATAGCGGTTGTCATTTTATTGATACTATTTCCCGAGCTGCTGCTGACCCCGTTGAGCTGGTGGTATTGATCTCAATTATTTTTTACTTGCGAATAACAAGGAGTTGTCATCATGTCCATGAAGCGTTTTCGTTCCACCGCCGCGATTTCCGCCTTATCGTTGCTGGTCACTTTCATGCTGGGCGCCACCACAGCGGCTCATGCCAAGAAACAGACCCTGAAGCTGGGCCATTTCTCAACCGCCGAGTCCACATACGGAAAAGGCCTGTACCGGTTTTCCGAAATCGTTGCGGAAAAAACCGACGGTGAGGTAGAGATAAAGATCTATAACTCCGGTCAACTGGGTAATGAGTCCCAGCAAATTGCCTCGCTGCGCTCGGGCATCCAGGCGTTTTTCCTGGTGTCGTCTTCTCCCTTGACCCAGCTGAATCCCAACATGCAGATTCTGGATTTTCCCGGGCTGTTGAAGGATCAGGAGCAGGCGTACAAATTTCTGGATGGCGAGGCCGGGACCGAGATCCTGGCAGGCCTGGAAGAAAAGAATCTGAAGGGGCTGGCTTACTGGGAAAACGGGTTCAGGCAGTTCACCAACAACAGGCGGGCGATCGAGTCAGTCGAGGACTTCAAGGGGCTGAAAGTTCGCGTCATCCCCAGCCCCATGTACATCGACATGTTTGAAAACCTGGGAACCCACGCTGTGGAAATGCCGTTCAACGAGCTGTATACGGCCCTGGAAACCGGTATTGTCGATGCGCAGGACAACACCATGCTCACCAATGAAATGGCCAAGTTTGACGAGGTCCAGAAACACCTGACCATCACCAACCATATCTACAATCCCATGGTGTTGCTGGTCAGCAAGAAAATATGGGATTCCCTGTCTGAAGACGTGCAGGAAATCATCCAGGAAGCAGCGCTGGAGGCCGGTCAGTACAACCGCGAAGTCAGCCAGGAGGCGGTGGAGTCCTTTATTCAGGCATTTGAAGACGGCGGTGTCGAAGTCTACCGCTTCAGTCCGGAACAGACCAGAGCAATGACCGACATGATGCGTCCGGCCATTGACCGTTATCTGGAAAAGCTGGATGCCAGTTTCATCGAGCGGGCATTTAAGGCTGCCGACTACGCTTACCAAGCAGAAGACTGAAGCCTGCGTCTCTGACGTCTTCGTTGCAAGCCAGCGCGACCGGCGTGCCGCGCGGTATGTGCCCATCATCCGATCCGGGTGATGGGCAGCGCATTACGCCTGATCAGGGCCTTCCTGGTTGCCATTTTTCTTGACAAACACATCAAAATGCCGCCAGATGTCTTCGGCCTGGCGCAGTATGGTCTCTGTTTCCTTTCTGTGCTTGCTGGCCACGGCGCTGATCAGCGCGTTGCACAGACAAAACACCGATGTGTAAGAGTCAAAAGGTGAGTCACTGCGCGTAAAAATGGTGATGGGGTGATCCACATACTCCTGGACAGGGGAGGTCGGGCTATCGGTAAACCCCACCACGGTGGCACCAATGCCATGAAAGTGCTGCACGGCCCGCAAGACCATCTTGGAATAGCGCCTGATGGAAAAGGCCAGCAGGATGTCGTTGGATGTGGCCCACAGAAGATTGTCGGCCAGCGTGGCATCGCTGGTGTCCAGCAGCCGGATGTCCGGGGCGCACATGTTGAGGTGGGTGCTGAGATACAAGGCAACAGCCTGGCTGTTCTTGGCGGCAATAATGTAAATGGTGCCCCGTGTCGGGCGTGTGATCAGATCCACGATCTGGTTGAATGCGGCATCGTCCATCTGCGCACGCATGGTGTCTATGTTCTGCTTGTCCCAGGCAATGGCCTGATCCAGGGCGCTATCCGATGAACCGCCCATACTGGCGGCCAGGTGGGCCCGCTGCGAAGGTGAGGCCAGTTTGGAGGCGATATCCATGCGAGCCTCGCGCTGCACATCATTGAAAGACGCATATCCCAGCTTGGCGAAGAATCGGACAACGGTTGAGGCACTGATATTGAGCTTGTTTGCAATTTGCGTTGCAGATTCCAGCAAGCCCTGGGGGTAGTGCTGCACCAGATGGTCGGCAAGAACCCGGTCTTTTGAGGTCAGCCTGTTCGTGTGGTTTTCAATTTTCTCGAGAAGATTCATGATGGGGACCGAGCAGGGATGAAGGGCGAAAGACAGAGGGCATGATGAGACGTACGCCGTGTCCATATGAGCCATGATTGTTGTCAGGCGCTCATTATAGGGGAGAACGCCAGGGCAGACTGCTGAAGGCATGCAGCGTGGACGAATGGCGTTGAGGTCGGGATGCAGGGTGCGTATGCGGATGCTTTCAATATCATGAATGATGTATTGTTTCATCGGTATAAACCCCTATCTGTTTGTCTGCAATATGCATTGCAAAACACATTCATTCGTGATCTGATATGACTTCGCTGATATGTAGTCGCATGGATAGGCAACGAGACATGAAACAACAGGACAATCAGGTCGCCGTCGTGACCGGTGCAGCCAACGGAATCGGGCTGGCATGTGCCCGGCGGCTGGCCGCGCGAGGGTTTTCCATTGCCATGGCAGACCTCCCGGGGGATGCACTGAAACAACAGGCTGTCCGCTTGCGCGAGCAGGGTGCCCAGGTGCTGGAACTGGCCGGGGACGTGGGCAGCTTTCCTGTCGTTCAGACGCACTTTGACCAGGTGGTCCAGCGATTCGGCCGGGTGGATGTGCTCGTCAACAACGCCGGCATCTCGTCACCCAAAACCATTCTGGACATCAGCGAAGAAGAGTGGGATCGCACCTTGAACATCAATCTGAAAGGGGTGTTCAACTGGTGCAAGGCCGTGGCGGCTCCCATGGTCACGCAGCAGGCAGGACGCATCATCAACATGTCGTCAGTCAGTGCCCATACGGGTGGCAGCCCGTCTGCCGTCAGCAAGGTGGCCTATTGCGCGTCCAAGGCGGGCATTCTTGGCCTGACCCGTGCGCTGGCCCGGGAACTGGCGCCGCATGTCACGGTCAATGCCCTGTGTCCCGGATCCGTCACCACCAGCCTGACCGAGGCGCTTATTCGCGAGAATCACGATGCCATTACGGCCAGCATACCGCTGGGCCGGGTCGGTCAGCCCGACGATATCGCCGCTGTCGTCGAGTTTCTTGCCACGGTAACACCCAATTACCTGACCGGTGAAGTAATCGATGTTGATGGTGGCCAGTGGATAAATTGAGTTGACCATGACCATGCAGATCTCCGCTTCCTACCGTCGGCACAGGCGCCGCCAGCGCCTGCAACTGGCGCTGCTCCTGACTCCAGGCGTGTTGTTGCTTGCCACCGGTCTGATCTGGCCGTTTGCCAAGATGTTTGGGATGTCGTTTTTCGACCATTATCCGAACACCACCGGCTATACCCTGGATCATTATCTGGAGTTTCTTGGCGACCCCTATTTTCTGGGGATTGCCTTCGATACGCTCTCGCTGGGTGTTATTGTCACCGTCCTGACTGCTGTCATTGGCTATCCGGTCGCCTGGTACCTGTCGCGCAGTCCGTCACGCTGGCGACATCTGGTCTTCCTGGGCGTGGTTTCTCCCTTGCTGGTGAGCATTGTCGTGCGCACCATCGGGTGGACCATTCTCCTGGGCAATGAGGGGCTCATCAACAATCTCCTCATCATGCTCGGCTTCATTGATCAGCCCCTTGGCCTGATGCGCAGTTTCTGGAGCGTGGTGGTCGGCATGACACACATCTTGCTGCCTTTCATGGTGGTGGCCATCACCAGTGTGCTGGGCAAGATTGATGAATCTCTGCTGGAATCCGCGGCCGTGCTGGGTGCGCCGCCCTGGAAACGTTTCTACAAGATCGCGCTGCCGCTGTCCGTACAGGGTCTGGCATCGGGATCCGTAATCGTGTTCTGCCTGTGTGTGGGTGCCTACATCACCCCCATCTGGCTGGGAAGAGGCCACGTCAATGTCATGTCTATCGCCATTTACGAGCAAATGGTCGTCATGGTTGACTGGCCACTGGGTTCAGCGGCCTCTGCACTGCTGACCATTGCCACCTTGTTGATTCTGATGGGTTATGGGCTTGCCATTCGCAAGCATGCACAACGATGAAAAAGCGCTCCAACTTTCTTCTCAATGCCTACGTGGCCTGTGTGTTGGTGTTCCTGGCGCTGCCTGTTGCCGTCGTCATTCCGGCGGCCTTCAGCGAGGACAACAATCTGGCCTTTCCGCCCAAGGGGTTTTCCCTGCAGTGGTTTGAAAAGGCCTGGAACACGCAGGTTTTCTGGGATGCCCTGTATGTCAGCGCGGCCGTGGCGGTTCTTGCGTCACTTTTTTCCCTGATCCTGGGTACCCTGGCGTCGTTTGCCATTGTCCGCTACCGCTTCCGTGGTCGCCAGTTTCTGGAGCTGCTCTTCATGACGCCACTGGTGTTTCCGGCCATTGTCCTGGCCGTGGCGCTGGTGACGGTACTGGGTTCACTGGGTCTGGTCCGAAATTTCTGGGGTCTGGTCTTTGCCCATACCTTGCTCACCGTACCCTATGTCATCCGTACCGTCGGCGCAACGCTCGCCGAGATCGAGCCCAGTTTCGAGGAGGCGGCGGCCACGCTGGGTGCCAACCGGTTGCAGACGTTTTTCAAGGTCACGCTGCCCTTGCTGCGGCCCGGTCTGATCGCAGGCGCCGTGTTTTCCGCCATCATGTCGTTTGATGAATTCACGGTTTCCCTCTTTCTGGTCGGTCCGGGCGTCATGACCCTGCCGCTGGAAATCTACTTCTACACAGAGTTTCAGATGGATCCAACAGTGGCTGCTGTGTCTGCCATGCTCGTCCTGTTTACCGTCGTGGCCGTAGTGCTGATCGAGCGTTTTATCGGCTTGCGCAAACAATTCAATCGTTGATTGGCTTGCATTTTCCTATTCTCAGGAGACGAAATCATGAAATCCCTTACTACTGAACAACGTTATCTGCTCAAGGCCTTTGATGCCGATCCCCGACGCCGCGCCATTCTGAAGTCACTGTTCGTGATGGGCGTGGGCGCCACGGCCGTTGGCAAATTTGCTGACGTACTGGCGGCGGCCTCTGCAGACACGGTCGAGAAACTGACCATACTGTCGCAACCGGGCGTGCTTCCCGAACTGTGCACCAGCATTTCCACTCCGGCCATCAATGCGGAATATGACGGACTGGCCGTTGAAGTCCTGGACTCCAACAATGCCACGTCATACCCCCGCATGCTTGCCCAGCGCAATTCTCCGGTAATCAGCGGCGCCATGATCAACGACTATTTCGCCCAGCGCGGTATTACCGACGGCATGTGGGAGAAATTCGATCCCGAGATCATGACCAACCTGGAATTTGTTCCAGAAGAACTGATGACGCCGGGTGGCTACGGCATTCCGTTCATCTTCAGCCCCTTTGGCATCATGTACAACCCGGACAAGGTCGAAGCGCCCACCTCGTGGAAGGACCTCTGGAAGTCCGAGTACAAGGGCCGCGTATCCATGTGGGATGCCTATTTTGACGCCTATGTCATGGCCGGTGTCGTCTCGGAAGGCAAGCCTGAAGTCGCAGCCGGAATTGATGCCTGGAAGCCTCACAAGGACAATATTGGTGCCTGGGTATCTTCGCCCATTGTGGAATCTGATCTGGTCAGTCGTGGCGAGGTCTGGCTGGCTCCGCACTGGGGCGCCTATTCCGAACTGGCCCGTTCCCAGGACAAGAATGTCGCCTTTGCGATGCCTGAAGACGGTGCCGTGCAATGGGCCTGCCACATGCAGCTTTGCAAGGGCTTCAGTGAAGCCGAGGCACACCTGGCGCAACTGTACATGAACACCTGGCTGTCCGAGGATTTCCAGCTGGCCGCTGCAGAAAAAGGTTTCTTCTCGCCGGTGAACTCGTCAGTCACTTTGCCTGACGCGCTCAAGCAGCCTGGCATCATGACCGTGGAAGAAGCCATTGACGACCTGATTCGTCCGGATTTCAAGGAAATCGGCAGTCAGATCCCCAAATACAAGAGAATGATTGACCGTTCTCTGAAAGGATAAGGACAGTTGCATGGAAGGGTTGCACCGCGATGTAGAACTGACCGGCATCACCAAGCGTTACGGTGACTTTCTTGCCGTCAATCATGTGGACCTGGCCATCGAGCGGGGAGAAATGGTGAGCTTTCTTGGCCCCAGCGGCTGCGGAAAGACCACCACGCTGCGCATGATTGCCGGACTTGAATTCCCGGATGAGGGCGAGATCTTCATTCGTGGCAAGCGTGTGAATGCGGTACCGACATACAAGCGCAACATTGGCATGGTCTTTCAGAACTATGCCCTGTTCCCTCACATGACCATACGGCAGAACATTGCCTTCGGCCTGTCCATGCGCAAGGAGCCGCGAGCCAGTGCTGCACGCAAGGTGGACGAGGCCATGGCGCTTACCCACCTGGAAGGCATGGCCGATCGGCTCCCGTCGCAGTTGTCGGGTGGCCAGCGGCAGCGCGTGGCATTGGCTCGAGCCATTGTTACGCGGCCCAATGTCTTGCTGCTTGATGAACCGCTGGGCGCCCTGGATAAAAAGCTGCGCGAACAGATGCAGATTGAAATCCGCATGCTGCAGCGCGAAGTGGGCATTACCACCATTTTTGTGACGCATGATCAGGAAGAGGCCCTGACGCTGTCGGATCGGATTGTGGTCATGAATGCCGGGCAGATCGTCCAGGTCGGCACGCCGGAAGAAATCTACAAGCGGCCCGCCAGTTCGTTTGTTTCCGATTTCATTGGTTTGACAAACACCATCACGGCCGGCGTCATTGGCGTCAATGAAACGGCGGTGCGTGCGCAGATTGCCGACAGCACGCTGGAGCTGCTTTTGCCCACCGGCGGATCCTTCGCTGTGGGCCAGCAGATCAATCTGTCGGTACGGCCTGAAAACATCGCACTGGGCGATGTGCCGACAGACGGTTACAACCGTTTTGGCGGCACGATCTCTCATGTCGTCTACACCGGGGCACTGACTTACTTTCATGTTGATATTGGTGTTCCCGGAAACCGGCCTTTCGTGGTCATGGTGCCCAATACGGACCTCAAGCTCAAGGGCTCTGCCGGTCTCGAGGTGGGCGACAAGATCACCATAGGCTGGCGTTACGACAATACCCAGATACTGGAAAAAGACTGACAAGGAATGGACAGAGAGGTACGAATGGATGAAAGACACGTTGCAGACCGCGTGCTGCAGTGGTTGAGCGAGCACGAGCAGGAAATGCTCGAGCTACTGGAAACGCTGGTCAATATTGATAGCGGCAGCTACGACAAGGAAGGCGTTGACCAAGTCAGAAAGGTCTTGCAGGCCCATCTTCAGCAAGCGGGCGTCGCGACAGAAGTGTTCCCGCTGGACAAGCACGGTGACTGTCTGCTGGCAACGGTACCGGGGCAGGGCAGTGATACGGATGCCCATGTGCTGCTTCTTGGCCACATGGATACCGTGTTTCCCCGCCATACGGTGGCCGAACGCCCCTTCGAGATCCGTGACGGACGGGCCTACGGCCCCGGCGTGGCCGACATGAAATCCGGCCTGGTCATGAACACCTTCATTGCGTGCGCATTTCATGCACTGCAATGCAATCAGCGGCCCATCAAGGTGTTTTATACCAGTGACGAAGAGATTGCCTCGCCGTCTTCCCGTCAACTGACACTGAAAATGGCCGAGGGCGCGGCAACGGTGCTCAATGCCGAGCCGGGCCGCCCCAACGGCAATGTGGTGGTGGAGCGCAAGGGCGCGTTCTTCATTGATTTTGAAGTGAATGGTGTGGCGGCGCACGCGGGTGTGAATCACCACAAGGGGGCGTCAGCCATTGGCGCCCTGGCACACAAGGTGATTGATCTGCATGGTCTGACCAACCCGGAAACGGGCGTCACCACCAACATCGGAACCGTGCAGGGTGGCGTATCCATCAACACCGTGGCGCCACATGCCCGAGGGCAGCTTGATGTGCGCTATCCCGGCTCGGTGGATCATGCCCAACTGCATGAGCAGATCGTGTCCATCATCGAGCACACCCATGTGCCCGGCACGCAGGCACGCCTGACCAGCGAAGGCAAGTTCCTGCCCCTGTTGCGCAGTGATGTCAATCAGGCTTTGTTCGAGGACTATCAGCGCGCCGCTGCCCAGCTGGGCATCACGGTGGACAGCGAGGCAGCTGGCGGCTCCGCAGACAGTGGTCTGGCCGCGTCCATGGGTGCGCCCACACTTTGTGCCACCGGCCCGGTAGGCGGATTGATGCACACGGTAGATGAATACCTTGAAGTCGACACCATGGTGCCTCGTGCCCAGGCTGCGGCTCTGACCATTCTTGCGCGCGATGCGCAGTCCTGACTCCAACCGGATGCCCAACATGACACAACATCTTGTATGCCTGACGTTTGACTTCGACGCCATGTCTGGCCTGGTGGCCCGCGGCCTGACCACACCCACCCCCATATCCCGTGGTGAGTTTGGTGCCGTCGCCGTCCCCCGCATTCTGGACTTGCTCAAGAGACACGGAATAAAGGCTTCCTTCTTCATCCCCGGTGCCGTGTTCAAGACGTATCCCCAACTGTGCGAACGCATCATTGAAGACGGGCACGAGGTGGGCAACCACGGCTGGTCACATGTGCCGCCTTCCAGTCTCAGTCGTGACGAGGAAGAAGCCGGCCTGCAGCGGAGCAACGAGCTGATCAAATCCCTGACGGGGCGTCAGCCTGCGGGGTATCGCTCGCCTTCGTGGGATCTTGGCGAAAATACGCTGGAGCTGTTGATCAAGCATGGCTTTGTCTATGAAAGCAGCATGATGGGGCACGACTACGCACCTTATTTTGTCAGGCAGGGCGATGAAGTCCACGCCGACGGATCCATGACCTTCGGCACACCCACTTCCCTGATCGAGATGCCCATCAGCTGGTCACTGGATGACTTTCCGCACTTCGAGTTCCTGCGCATGGAAAACAGCGTCATGCAAGGGCTGATGAATGCGGAGTCCGTTCTGGGCAACTGGACGGCAGACTATGACTATCTGCGCACTCGCTTGGATTGGGGCATTCTCACGTATACTTTCCATCCTTATGTGATCGGGCGAGGGCATCGGATGCTGA
>DATGUI010000058.1:0-2719 GCA_035301405.1 Burkholderiaceae bacterium | reverse complement strand
CACTCACGTGGTGGGGCAGAATGCCACCCTGGTCATTCCACCCCTGGAGGATGCCAGGCAGGCCATGATGCAGGTAAACACGTGGCTGGCTATCCGGACGGCCGGCATGGTCCAGCCCCTGCCCATTGAGTTTGACACGGCCGCAGTCTGGCTGGAAAGACAGAAGCCCGGCCAAAATCGCAATGCCCAGATGCTGGAGCAGGACGCCCAGGCGGCGGCCCGCAATGTCTATGAAGTGACCGGGCCATACCAGACGGCTGCACGGGACCAGACGCCTGTTCTCAAGCGTGACTTTCCCGATTTTGACGCGCTGGCTGGCGCCCTGGTGGCTGACCGGGATTTCTTCATGCTGGCCCGGGAACTGTATGGGCGTGGGCATGACCACCCCATCAAGCGCGTCGAACACAAGACGCCGGCCACCAGCGACGGAGGCCGGCCATGAGCCAGACCCTGCATCCTCTCACTTTTCCATTGTCGGGCAGCCGGCTCATTGAAGCCAGCGCGGGTACGGGCAAAACCTACACCATCGCCGCCCTGTATCTGCGGCTGATCTTGTGTCATGGAAACGAGGCTGCCTTCAGCCAGCCACTGCTTCCGCCGCAGATCCTGGTCATGACCTTTACCGAGGCTGCGACACAGGAACTGCGTGACCGCATTCGCGCGCGACTGGTTGAAGCCGCTGCTGCCTTCCGCAATCCCGATACGCCGGCCGATGCCCTGCTGGCGTCTCTGCGCGAAGACTTCGATCCGGCAAGCTGGGCCGAGTGCGCCTGGCGGCTGGATACGGCAGCCCAGTGGATGGATGAGTCCGCCGTCATGACCTTGCATGCCTGGTGTCAGCGCATGCTGCGCGAACATGCCTTTGACAGTGGCAGCCTGTTTGATCTCAAGGTCAAGACCAACCATCAGGGCCTGTACGATCAGGTCATACGCGATTATTGGCGCACGCATTGCTACACGCTGAGTCCGGATGGCGCCGCCTGGGTGCATGCGCACTGGCGGCAGCCGGACGTTTTGTGGCAGCGGATCAAGACGTTTCTCCTGAAGATGGAGGTGGATCTCCCGGCGGATGCCACTTGCCACGAGCAGCCCCTGCAAACCTGGTTTGATCAGCAGCACGACCACGTTCAGACAGAGTTGAGCCGATTGAAGCAGGACGCCCGATCCTGGGTGGCCGACCTGTTTGCCTTGCTGACCGAAGCCAGAGACAGCAAGCTGTTCAACGCACAAGGATTCAATCGCAAAGTACAGGAAAGGGCAGAGCAGGCCTTTCGGTCCTGGCTGGATGATCCGGCACAAGTCACCTTGTCATTGACGCCTGCGCATCGCAAGCGGCTCACCGTCAACGGCCTGAAAGAAATCTGGAACGATCCGGACTCTGCTCCCGATACACCCGCTTTGCGAGGGCTGGAAGGGCTGGCCGACCAGCTTGAGGCCCTGCAACGGCAACACGATGATGCCTTGCTGTGGCATGCCATTGGCTGGACGCGACAACGCTTTGTTACCGAGAAACGTCAGCGTGCCGAAATGGGGTTTGTCGACATGTTGCTGGACCTGCGTGATGTATTGCGCAGTGCGTCCGGAACACAGCTGGCAGAAACCATCAGGCAGCGGTTCCCGGTGGCCATGGTCGACGAGTTTCAGGATACAGACCCGGTGCAATATGAAATCCTTGATGCGGTGTATGACCTGGCTGATCCGGCGCCGCACACGGCGCTGGTCCTGATCGGTGACCCCAAGCAATCCATCTACGGGTTCCGGGGGGCGGACATCCACGCCTACCTGCGCGCGCGCCGGGCCACGCAAGGGCGCCATTACACCTTGCCAGTCAATTATCGCTCCAGTGCGGCCATGGTCGCCGCCGTCAACCATTTGTTTGCCCAGGCTGAAGACCGTTCGCAAGGGCAGGGTGCCTTTCTATACCGGACCATGACTTCAGCGGATGCCGACAAGTCGGACAACCCCATTCCGTTTCAGCCGGTAGATGCCCACCATGTTGATCTCGCCTGGCAGCAGGGCGGACAGCGTCAGCCAGCGTTGACCCTGTGGCACGGTGTGGCGGCACACCCGACTGGCGCAGAAGACTCAGCCAGTCAGGACGCGGCCACGGAAGGATCCAGCCCGGATGCGGCCGAAAGCTGTGCCTCGGCCATCGTCGCCTTGCTCAACGATGCCACGGCCAGCTATACGGATATGGCCGGTACCGCCCATGGCGTCGCACCTGGTGACATCGCCGTGCTGGTGCGCGACCGTCATGAAGCCCGCAATATCCGTCAGGCCCTGAGCCGTCGAGGCGTGCATTCCGTCTATTTGTCCAATGCAGACTCTGTCTATCAGACGCAGGAGGCGGCCGACATGCAGCTCTGGCTGACGGCATGTCTGCACCCGCAAGACGAACGCTGTCTGAAAAGTGCTCTGGCCGCGCCCTCACTGGGTCTGCCGCTTCAGACGCTGCAGCGCTATCACCATGACGAACAGCGCTGGGAAGAAGCCGTGTTGCAGTTTGCTGCCTATGGCGAGCGCTGGCGCACGCACGGTGTCTTGCCCATGGTGCATCAGCTCCTGCATGATTACGGGCTGCCAGGCCGCCTGATGCAACAGCCTGCCGGAGGAGAGCGGGCGCTGACCAATATCCTGCATCTGGCCGAGGTTCTCCAGCAGCAGGCCCGCGAGCTGGACGGGCAGCGGGCATTGTTGCAGTTTCTGCAACAGGCGGGCG
>DATGUI010000057.1:0-12939 GCA_035301405.1 Burkholderiaceae bacterium | reverse complement strand
AACAGTGCCCGGGGCTTCATGTTTGCCATTGGCTGCATACAAGCGCAAATTTGCCATACCGGCAAGTGCCCCACGGGCGTCACCACGCAAGACCCCAAACGCCAAGCGGGGCTGGTGGTTTCAGACAAGTCCATGCGTGTGCTGCATTATCATCATGGTACCCTCGAAGCGCTGGGTGAGCTGTTGTCTGCAGCCGGGCTGGAACATCCCGACGAACTGCGTCCGCATCATATTGTTCGCCGCATTCCCAATGGGGGCGTCCGGGTATTGTCAGCCCTGTTTCCGGATCTTGAAACGGGCGAGCTACTGCAGAACAAGTTCCGGCAAACCATTTTCCGAACCGCGTGGCCCATGGCCCGGCCAGAGAGCTTTGCGCCGCTCTATAGTCTGAGTGCCGCGTTGTCGGGCAACCCCATGCAGGCCATGCCCGAAAAGCGTCCTGCCGCCAAGCCCTCAACCCTTTAGCTCAGATGCGTGTCTGGTTGGTGAGGTCCAGTACATCAACAATACCCAGAACCTGATTCAGTTCGCCCAGCAGTTCCTCAACCCGTTCACGACTGTTGAGCTGCTTGAACAGACCGCCCCCTTCGAAGCGATCCTTGCCGCTGCGCAGGCAAATCAGGATATCGCTCTCGCTGAATGCCACCGACACGCCATTGCGCTCTGAAAAATGGGCCGACAGGGCCACCAGGCGCTCCATGAAGCGCGGTGTCAGGAGGTAGCGTGCCTCGACCTGGTCCGTGGAATAGACATTGAACTGCTCTTCAAAAACCGGGTCTTCAAGGTGGACACGCTCGCCGGCCTGCTGGGGTTTCAGACCGGAACGGGATAGCCAGCCCAGTAACCCCGAAGAGTTGGACAAGATGCGGGTTTCGCCCGTGAAGGGTTTGGCGAAACTGTAGGTCAGTATCATGCCCTGAAAAATCGTTTCATCGGAAGACGTGTCTTTATCCTTGTCACGTACCGTTCGCGTGAGCGTCAGCTCGCACAAGTCAACCGCAACGCCCTTGTGCGTACCGTTGATCTGATCTTCGGTACTGAATTTATCGTACTGCGCAGGAAGCAAGCCGGCACGGATAAAGCGATTGATGGGCATGCGGACGGGCTTTTGGGTGTAGGTCAGCCCGAAAAACGCGCAAACTGGCGCCACCAACGCATTTTTAAGGGCTGTATTCATGCGTTTGCGGACGACGTGCTGCCCTGCTATCCCCGCGACGATCAGCGCCATGCCAAAGAAGGAGAGCAGGCTGCTGTCTGTGTCGAGCAAAAAAACAATGCCCGCCCCAATGGCTGCTATCACTATGCTTGCATAGACCAGCCGGATATCGCGCTGGCGATCCTGCTCGAACTCGGTGAGCGCCGGCTCGATGGTGTCTTCATAGAAGGTGCTGAAACCTTCAGCAGATAACGCTGAAAGGGGGTTCTCAGACATGGACGACCCCGGGATCAGGATGGCTTGTCAAAGAAATCATCAACATTGACGGGCTGGCGCATGGCGGGGTCCTCAAGCTCAAAGAAAGGCATGCCTTGCACGCCCACCACGCTGGCTATCAGGGATCCAGGAAAGATCTCAACAGCGTTGTTCAGCCTGGTGACACTGGCGTTATAGAAACGTCGGGCAGCAGCGATATGACCTTCTACCTCGTTGAAGGCGCGCTGGGCTTCGATGATGGTATCGCTGGAGCGCAGCTCGGGATAGTTCTCTGCCACAACAAAGAGCTTGCGCAACCCCATTTGCAACTGGCCTTCGGCCTCCAGATGGCGGCGGACCTCTTCAGCCTGGTTGGGATCATAGGGCTGCTGGGCCTGCCCGCGCAGCCGGATGACTTCTTCCATGAGTTCGCGCTCGTGGCTCATGAACTGGCGAGCCAGCTTCAAGGTATTGGGCAGCAAATCGTGGCGCTTGTTCAGCTGCACATCAATAGACGAGAGCGCCTGGCGCGCCCCATTGCGCCGCTTGATGAGATTGACATACCAGAAGTATGCCACCACGAGTACCAGCAGACCGACAGCGATGATTAACAAGGATGCAGAGGACATGAAAGCTTGGCTCCTGCCTGATGGGACCCGCCCAAGGACAATAGATACATCTGTTTATGTTGGAATATTCTGGCAAAGGAATATTGCGGCAAAGTATAAGCACACGTAGCCACAGCTGCACCCTCTGTTTGGACGGGTGTCGTCATGAGCGTATGACGGATGCCTGACAGTGCCCAAGGGTGTCAGGTGCGGGGCAGTGCCAGTGCCCGGGCCGCTGGGCTGTCTATCCGGGTGGCCGAGCCGTCTCTGCCCGCGGGAAGGTGATTGGCAGAAACGGGGCGGACACTGGCGGGGTCAACCTGTAACCGGAAGGCGCCCACGGCGGCTTCAAGGCGCTGCGCCTGTTCTTGCAGTGAGCCCGCCGCCGCGGCTGCCTGCTCGACCAAGGCAGCGTTTTGCTGGACGACGCTGTCCATCTCGCCAACGGCCGTATTGACCTGCCCGATACCATCTGCCTGCTCATGCGAAGCCAGCGAGATTTCGCTCATGATGGTGGCCACCTGACCAATGGCGCTGACGACATCTTGCATGATGTCGCCTGCTTCAGCTGCCCGCCCCTGCCCTTGTTCGATCGTCTGAGTGGAGGCGTCAATGAGTTCGGAGATTTCGCGGGCGGCCTGCGCACTACGCTGGGCAAGGGAGCGGACCTCGCCGGCGACCACGGCAAAGCCACGACCCTGCTCGCCGGCACGAGCGGCTTCAACAGCCGCATTGAGGGCCAGGATGTTGGTCTGGAAGGCGATGCCATCAATGGTTGAAATGATATTGGCTATTTTTTCGGAACGGGCGGTGATTTCGTGCATGCTGTCAACCACGGCACCCACGGCTGCACCGCCACGCTCAGCCACCTGCGATGCCCCCTGCGCGAGCTGATCTGCTTGGGTGGCATTATCCGTATTTTGCCTGACAGTGCCATCCAGCTGTTCCATGCTGGCGGCTGTTTGTTGCAGCGATGCCGCCTGCTGCTCAGTACGACTGCTGAGGTCAGTATTGCCGCGATAGATTTCGTCAGCCCCGGTGCTGATTGCCAGCACACCGGCACGCACTTCGGAGACAACCTGCACGAGGCTGTGCTGCATGCGCTGCACCGCGGCAAACAGCTGACCGATTTCATTGTGATTGGTAGCTTCTATCGTCTGGGTGAGATCCCCGCTGGCAATGCGGTCAAAGACACCACCCGCACGACGCAGCGGCTTGAGCACAACGGCCATCAGAAACAGATAGGCCACCAGGCAGACCAGCAGCGAGGCCGTGATGCCGAAGGCAACCAGACCCACAACCATGCGGAATTGCGTAGCCTCGTCGGCATGGATGCTGTCTATGATGTGTTGCTGGTCCTGTGCCAGTGCAGCAACCGATTCAAGGAGCTCTTCTTCAAGATAGAGTGTGGTGCCCTCGAGGTAGCTTTGGTAAGTTCCGGAATCATTGTTTTCAACCAGCCCCACGAGTGGGCTGAGCCCCCCATTGAGGGCAGACTGGAAGGCATTGCTGACACGGTCGTGGATGGCGGAAGTGGTGCCAAGTGCATCGACCCGTTGCTGATAATGGTTGAAGGCCGCAACGGCTTCATCGTATTGACCACGAGCAAGAACCTGGAGGTTGGCAGCGCGATCATTGAGGCCCGCATCAACCAGTTGGCTGGTGACGGCGCGCTCCAGCGTGAGCTGGGTATCTTTATAACGGCTGAGTGCATTAACCAACTCTGCCTGGGCCTGCTGGCTTGCCACCAGACGGCTGGTTGCCTGGCCATTGAGGTACAAGGCACCCACCCCCAGCACTGCTCCGAAAACAAGCATGAAGAAAAAAATGCTTAGAATCAGGATGAAACTGGTACGCACCCGCATGTTGCGCACGCCATGCATAAGTTTTTTCATTATTGCCCTTTCTGGTGCTTGCCAGGCCCGTTCTGGTTGCTGGCCCGGTCAAGATGCTGCCATAATGTCTTGGATGACAGCCTGTCAATTTAACAGGTTTGCTATTATTTTGTTATAGGTAGTAATAAGTACAGGAATCCGTATGTCTGCCACGTTCTGGAATGTGGTTACCCGCTGCACTACCCGTGCCCTTGCTTCGGGTGATCTGCAACCCCTTGAGACCAACGAAACAACCATCCATGCACAGGGGCTTCCATTCACTGTTCGCTGGGCAGCCAATCTGGCCGACAAGCCGCGCGCCAGCAATACGGCCAAACCGTCCCTTCCTGGCGGCCCCCGGGATCCCGACTTCAACCCTTTCCTTAATCCGGATCCGGAACTGACGGTCGGCCCGCTGGGGGAACACCACACCGCCATCCTGAACAAATTTCCGGTATGCCTGCACCACCTGGTCCTGGCCCGGAGCGAGTTTGCCGAGCAACAGACACCGCTTGAATACAGTGACTTTGAGGTCTTGGCCATGCTGCTTTCCAACCATGGCGGCGTTGGCTTTTATAACGGTGGCGCTGCGGCCGGGGCCAGCCAGCGCCACAAGCATGTCCAATGGATACCCCACGCATCCGATAACGCCAGCCTGCGTCCCCTGCTTGCCGGCTTGCCGGCCGATCTGCCTGCCGGCGATGCAGCCCGTCACCCTGCCTTCTCTTTCGCTCATGCATTCTTCCGCCTTGCTGTCCATCCGGGCACCGCGGTTTCCATGCAGGCGCGATCCATGCTGGACGCCTTTGAAACGGCCCGCCATGTCCTCGACCTGCATCCCGATGACAACGGCCTGCTGCCTGCATTCAACCTGATCACGGAAAACGGATGGATGCTGGTGGTCGCCCGCACCCAGGAACATTTTCATGGTGCATCGCTCAACGCCTTGTCTTTTGGTGGGGTGGTATACGTTGGCGACGACGCGCAGCGCCTCGCCCTTGAACAACATGGCCCCCTTGCCGCCCTGCAAGCGGTCAGTCGCCCCCTGAACGTATAATAACCCTATAATGAATGTGGTAATTAATCGTCCTTTTCTTTCAACTGAAGTGCGTTTGCTGTAACGATAAAAAATCCCACCTTGCAGAACAACAGGAGACCGCCATGCTAGGTCGCATCGCCATTCATCTGAGTAATGACCCATCCTGCACTCGGCGCATTGACGCCGGGCTGCTTCTCGCCAAAGAACATGACGCCAGCGTCGTGGGTGTCTACCCTACCGATGGCCTGGCCAGTTACTACTATCACGAGCAGGTCATTCCTCAAGAAGCCCGAAGCTCCCTGCAGCGGCAACAGACACAAGAGCGCGACACCACGCGTGAACTATTCCTGGACAAGGCTCAGACGGCCGGTGTCGATGCGCATTGGCGAGCACCCACGGGCGATATCGAACAGGCCCTGGCGCTGCACGGGCGTTATAGCGACGTCCTCATCATGAGCAAAACCCCGCGTGCTGATGCCACCTCAGGGCTTATCGCCAACCTGCCTGAATCAGTTGTCATGGCATGCGGGCGCCCGGTGCTGCTGCTGCCCAATGCCGGGCCGATCGAATCCATTGGCAAGCGCATTCTCTATTGCTGGGATCAGCGCCGCGAAGCAGCCCGCGCCCTGACAGATGGTGCACCGTTTCTGGCTCGCTGCCATGAGCTCGTGGTACTTGAGGTTGACCGCGACGAGCGCCTTCTGAAAAACCAGGACGTCCACAGCGACGACATCCGTCACTACCTCACCAGCCTGGGCTACCCGCAGCCGCAGCACCTCATTCAAGACAGCAACAACCTTGGGGTGGGCCACATCATTTTAAATGTAGCCAGTGATTACAGCAGTGATCTCATCGTCATGGGGGCCTACGGACACAGTCGGATGCGCCAATGGGTAATGGGCGGCGCCTCGCGCACCTTGCTGGCATCCATGACGGTTCCGGTGCTAATGACCCAATAGCAGCCATCTTGCCTGGCGAGCAAGGCAGCTTGCCAACCAGACGCCGATTCCAGAAAGCCAGGCCCCAAGCCTGGCTTTTTTCATACCAAATGTAACATCAAGCGTTGACGATTTTACGGGATTCACGATACGTTGACACCTGACGGTTCAACAAAAAGGAAGACAACATGACTCAAGCTCCTCGTGACTCGCACATGGCACTCAATGAGGACGCGATTGCGCAGGCACGCGGTTCGCTGGAAGATGGCGCAGTCACTCCCAGCATCCAGCCGCATGCAAAAGAAATCTGTCGCTTGCTGAACGACGCTCTGGCCACGGAGTGGGTATGCGTGCTGCGGTACCGAAGGCATTATTTCACGGCCAAGGGAATTGCCTCGCCGGCCATTGCTGACGAATTCCTGGTGCACGCCAACGAGGAAATGGCCCATGCCGACCGTATTGCGGAACGTATTGCTCAGTTGGGCGGCGAGCCGGACTTCAACCCCGACACGCTGAGTACACGCAGTCATGCCGAATACGATGACTCTTCCGACCTAAAGTCCATGATTCGTGCCAACCTCGTGGCCGAGCGCCTGGCCGTAGAGATCTACCGCCAGTTGATTGCCCTGATTGGCGACAAGGACCCGACCACCACCGTGCTGCTGGAAAGCATCCTGGCTGATGAAGAGGAGCACGCCGACGAGCTGTCGGGATGGATGGAGAAAACCTGAGCAGGCCAGGGCCCTTCTCTGATCCTGCATGTCCAATAACCCTGGAGGCTGAATGCTAACCACCATTGCCATTATTCTTGTCATTCTCTGGCTGCTTGGTATGGTCAGTTCGCGCACCATAGGCGGCTTTATTCACATCCTGCTGGTCGTTGCCATTATCATGGTTCTGTTGCGTGTCATTGGCGGCGCCTGACACCGCTCTCCTGCTCTCTTTCCTCCTCGTCTCCACAGCAGACCCGCGCCGGTCTGCTGTTATTATTTGTGCATGTCGACGTACCCAGCCACGAAGCGCCCATCATCGCGGCCAGATCCAGATACCACGCTGCCCGATGCGGTGCGGTGGCGGATACTGGCCGTGCTGCTGCTGGCCATGTTCATGTCACTGGTTGGCGTCAGCATTGTCAACGTTGCCCTGCCCTCCATTCAGCAGGCACTGGATGCCTCGCACGCGGATATTCAATGGGTGCTCTCTGGCTATGCCCTGACCTTTGGCGTGGTGCTGGTGGCGGCCGGACGCGCCGGCGACATCATGGGCCGCGGGGGCATATTCCTGTGGGGCGTAGGCCTGTTTACCGCCGCGTCATTGGCAGCTGGCCTGGCACCTGACGCCAACTGGCTGAATGCAGCACGCTTTGTTCAGGGATTGGGCTCGGGGTTGCTCAGTCCCCAAGGCATGGGCATGATACAGCAGTACTTCCGGGGGGCCGAGCGCGGGCGGGCTTTCGGCTACCTGGGCACCACAGTGGGATTTTCCGTGGCCATCGGTCCGGTCATGGGGGGCTTCCTGATAGAGGTCGGTGGGCTGGAACTTGGCTGGCGCCTGACCTTTCTCGTCAACATTCCCGTGGGCATACTCACCTTTGTCCTGGGCTTGCGGTGGTTTCCACGGCCGCTGATCAAGCGCATTGCATCGCTGGATCCACAACAACCCACCACCCTGAAACAGGCACTGCTTTCACTGGACCCCCTGGGTTCCCTGCTGCTGGGTCTGGCAGTACTGGCCGTGCTGTTTCCGTTTGTGGAAGCACGCAGCTCGCCCCTGACATGGTGGCTGCTGCCCATTGCCGGCATGCTGACCGTGCTGTGGATCAGGTGGGAGCGGTACTACGAAAACATTGGCCACAGCCCCATGGTCAATCTGGACATATTTTCCGTGCCAAGCTTCAGCAATGGCATTCTCATCATGGCCCTTTATTTTCTGGGCATGACCAGCATCTGGGTATTGGTGGCACTGTATGTACAGATGGGTAAAGGCATGACGGCCCTGCAATCCGGCATGTTCGGCATTCCCTCTGCCCTGCTGTCCGCCTATGCGGCCGACTGGGCCGGTCGCCGCGTCATGAAGTACGGCCGCAAGATCGTTATTGGCGGGCTGATACTGGGCATTGCCGGCATGCTGTTGAGCGTGGTAGTGGTGTTTCTGGCCGAAGCGCACCTGATCAGCATCTGGTGGCTGACAGCCTCCCTGGGGCTGGTGGGCCTGGCACAGGGCTCGGTCATCAGCCCCAACCAGACACTGACCCTGGCAGAGGTTCCACTGGACTATGCCGGCAGTTCGGGTGCCATCATGCAAACCGGCCAGCGTATCGGTACCTCCGTAGGGATTGCCGTCATCACGGCTGCCGTGTTTGCCGTGCTGGCCATGGCGTCGTGGTCGACAGCGGTTGCCATTGGCTTTGGACTGATCGCACTTATCATGGGCGTGGCGCTGCTGATTGCCATCCGAGATCAGCGCCAGCGTGATCAATATCCCGTCAGGGAAGCAGATCGATAATCGCCACTTCGGCACGAGTGCCAATGCGCAGGGGCACGCCCCACAGGCCGAATCCTGAAGTCACGAACAACTGCAACTTGCCCTGGCGATAATGTCCATGGGTGTAGCGTTGA
Organism: Burkholderiaceae bacterium; assembly: GCA_035301405.1. Lineage (GTDB taxonomy): Bacteria > Pseudomonadota > Gammaproteobacteria > Burkholderiales > Burkholderiaceae_B > JAJYRX01. The sequence continues at coordinate 4,451 of DATGUI010000057.1, read as the reverse complement.
AACAAGCCAACCAGCAAGGTACCCGGAAAAACCTGTCCGGCATGCGTATGCCCCACCATCATGATGTCGGCATCCGTCTGGGCAACCAGATCCACGTCTGCAGGCTGATGGTCCAGCACAATGATCGGCATGTCGGAATCTGTGATGATTTCTTCAGGTGTCTGGCGCTGTTCTTCCTTGTCCCGGCGGCCCACCAGGACGAACCGGTTGTCGATGATACGCGTTTCATCGCGCAAGACGGTAAACCCGCCCGCCTCTGTCGCCTCGACAATGGCTGATTGCACATGGCGATAATTATCGTGATTGCCCAGCACGGCATACTGGCCCAGGGGTGCCTTCACCTTGCGCAGGGCCGAAGCCATGTCTTTCTGGATAAAGGCATCAGGCAGGTCGTCCATGATGTCGCCCGCCAGCAGGATGATGTCGGGTTGTTCCTTGTTGACGATGTCGGCCAGGCGCCGGATATGCTGTTTGCCAATGACATGCCCGAAATGCGTGTCGCTGATCAGGGCAATGCGTAACGGTTGTGCAAGGGGCTTGTCGACACTGACCTGATAGCGCACCACCTGGGGCAGATAGGCCCCTGCCCACCCCCACACCAGCAGCACCAGCACCAGTACCGGAACGGCCATGCGCACCAGACTGTGTACGCGGACTACCGGAAACCACCTGATCAGTATGGCTTGCAATGCCGCCAGAACCAGCGTGAGGACAAAACCGTAAAACGCAAAGAGCAGCAGGCCGATCAGCCAGTGCCACTGACGTGCCGGCACAAGATAATGCGGCGCCAGCATGGACAGGTTGGCCAGCACCAGCCCGGCGACCATCCAGATGCGCAAGCGCACCAGTTCGGTGAGTACCGGCCGCAGCCACCAGTGCAATCCGTACAGAGTAATGCCCCACAGGCCCTGCGCCACCAGCAGGACCATGATCAGAATGTAGATGAATCTCATGCCGGGTTGGCTGCGGCCCACATTCTGATATGAGGCAGGCGATCAAAGCCCCAGAATCCCTCGTTATCGATGAAGATGAACGGCGAGCCAAATACCCCGCGTTCCATGGCCCCGGACACGGCTTCCTTGAGCATGCCCTTGATGGCGTCGGTTTGCATGGCTTGCAGCATGGCCTGACTGTCAGCCCCGACGCTCTCTGCAATGGATGCCAGCACAGCGGTATCCCGGATGTCTTGCTGATCAGCAAAATAGGCCTGGAGCACTTTCCTGGAGAATTCGCCAGCCAGCGCCATGTCCTGGCTGCGCAAGAACCAGGCGGCCCGTGCCGCCGCCACGGTGGCAATGGGAAACTCGTCAGGTTCCCGGTAGTCGATGCCGAACAGCAGCGCAGTCCGGGAGAAGTCGTGCCGGGCATACGCTCCTTTCAGGGGGATGTCCACCAGCGGGGCACTGCCCATGGCCTGAAACATGGGCCCAAGCAGTATGGGAAACCACTGGACCTGCCGCCCCAGATCCGTGGCCAAGGCGTCAATCTGCGTGCTGGCCAAGTAGGCGTAGGGTGAAGAAAAGTCGAAATAAAAATCAAGCGTTTTCGGCATCATGCCCGCCCCGTGAAGAAACCCTGCCGGGGAAAAGTGTTAATTTCATTCATAAGGTATTAATATGTCTGTTGGCTGAACGTGGCACTCCGCCCGTGAAAGACTATAATGTCATCATAGATGAATTTTAAATATTGCCATGGATACTGCAACCCAGACTTTTCAGATCACACCCGAGGTCATGCGTGAAAACGCCGGGCAGGTGTGTGCCTTGTTAAAAACACTTGCCAACGAAGACCGCCTCATGCTGCTTTGCCAACTGGTGGATCAACGTCTCAATGTCGGCGAACTTGAAGCCGCTACCGGCATCCGTCAGCCCACGCTGTCCCAGCAGCTAGGCATCTTGCGCAACGAACAGCTCGTCAGCACCGAAAAAGAAGGCAAGTACGTCTTCTACACGCTGGCAGATCGCAATGTGGTGCATATCATGGGCACGCTCTGGGAGCTCTACTGCGACCCACTCAAAAAAGAAGCCGCGACTGACTAGACCCAATCGCGGCAAAGGTTGTCGTTCAACGGTTGCGGGAGACGTATGGAACGACAATTTCAAATGAATTCATTCATCTCTGCAGAACTCATTCACGCCAGTAACCATTGGCAGCGGCAATAGTCTGAAAGTTCGCGGCAATGACTCCCGACACCTGCATGAGGCTATCCGGATCATAGGCGTACGTGTTGCGCAAACCCTTGCGCACGTTGGCGTCCGTCTGCGTGGTAGCCACACCCTTCTGAATCAGCGATACGGCTTGACACCCATGTTAATGCCTGCAATCCGTTAACCCGTCAATAACGACACCATGAGTGGGGTTGTACGAAGGGTTCGAAACGACAGCTACACCCACACGGCCAGCAACAGTGTGGCACCCGACAGGGTCAGCAAGACCAGCACTATCCGCCGAAACAGTTGTTCGTTGATGGTCTTGTACCACTGAGCACCGATGAACGTTGGCACCACCAATACCAGCAACACCGTGGCCAGCAAAGGCAACATGGGCCGTGTCACCACGCCAGTCACACTGTAGATAATGGCAGTCAGCCCCAGAATGATGAGATTGAAATACTGGGTGAGCACCCGCTGCGTGTCTTTATCAAAATTGCGCAACAGGGACCACAGCGCAGGCAGGGCGCCAGACAAGCCCGCCAGCACCCCGGCAATGCCGCCCCCCACCCCCACCAGGGCATCCAGCCAGCGGCCCCCAAAGCGGATCTGTGGCAACTTGCCACTGAACAACATGGCGGGACACCACACCACCAGCAGCGTTCCCAGCCCCAGCTTCAGATAGAGGATGTTCATGTGGGGCAGCAGAAGAAAGCCAATGGGCATGCCAACCAGCCCGCCGACAAGAAAGGGCCAGATGACGGGCAGACGCAGGTCTCGCTGCACAGAGGCAATACCGACCGTCTGACCCAGAAGCGCACCGAATACCGACAGGACGGCGGCCAGTACCGGGTCGAACACCCACACCCAGACAGACATGGCGATCATGCTGAAGGCAAAACCAGACAACCCCTGGACCAGGCCGCCGATGGCAGCCCCGGCGGCAGCCAGTATGAAAAACTCTGTGCCCATCTATGCTTTTTTGTGCTTCTTCAAGAAAAACCCCACCGTGGCAGGTGGGGCATGTGTATGGTGATGGGGTCATTTTAACCGGATCAGCTCAGCTTGCCGGCGACCTCTACCAGTCGCCTGGCCTGATGCGAGATGGCCGCCCGGGCATCCGCGTCGAATTCGGCCCCCTGTGTGTGGCTGTAGCCATATGGGTTACCGCCCACCTTGAAGATGGCTTCATCGGTATAACCGGGTGTCACGATAATGCCGCCCCAATGCATGATGGTGGTGTAAAAGGATAGCAGGGTGGATTCCTGCCCGCCATGGACATTTTGTGCTGAAGTCATGGCCGATACCGCCTTGTCAGCCAGCCCCCCCTTCGCCCAGATACCCCCCAGGGTGTCAATGAAGGCACGCATCTGGCTGGCCTGCACGCCATATCGGGTAGGCGCAGACACCAGATAGGCATTGGCCCATTGCATGTCTTCCACAGTTACCTCGGGGACATCGGCCGTTTTATTGGCCTGGGCCTTCCAGGCCTTTTGCCCGTCTACCACGGCCTGCGGAGCGGTTTCGGGCGCCTTGAGCAGCCGCACTTCAGCACCGGCTTCACGAGCGGCTTCGGCAGCAATGCTAGCCATCTGATGGTTGGTGCCATAGGTTGAATAATAAATAACGGCGAGTTTGACGCTCATGCTGCTTCTCCTTGATGTCATGGATGCGTGCTTGCAACTTGACGCAAGCTACTGACAGGACGAGTGAAATCCAGCTCGGGCCCCACCGGCACGATCCCGTTCGGGTTGATGGTGGCGTGGCTGCGATAATAGTGCTGCTTGATGTGATCCAGATTGATGGTTGCCGCCACACCGGGGTACTGATACAGGGCACGGGTGTAATCCCACAGATTGGGATAATCCACCAGCCGCCGGATATTGCATTTGAAGTGGCCGTGATAAACCGCATCAAAACGGATCAGCGTGGTAAACAGCCGCCAGTCTGCTTCAGTCAGGTCTTCCCCGACCAGCCAAGCCTGATCGTCCAAGAGGGCTTCCAGGGCATCCAGCTCAGTGAACAAGGCATTCACTGCTTCTTCGTAGACGGGCTGTGAAGTAGCAAACCCGGCCTTGTAGACGCCATTATTGATGGCGCCATAGGTGCGGTTGTTCATGGCATCAATGGCTTTCAGCAGCCGTGCCGGGGCATAATCGCCAGGCGTGGCGCCCACACCATCAAATGCAGAATTGAACATGCGCATGATTTCAGCGGATTCGTTACTGACAATGGTGTTGCGCTGGCGGTCCCACAGGACCGGTACGGTGACCCGACCGGAATAATCGGCCTGGGCGCGCA